>NZ_VFUX01000032.1:0-78313 GCF_006441275.1 Mesorhizobium sp. B2-4-17
CATGTGGTGGAGATCGATGGTGCACGCCTGCATTTTTTGGAAGCCGGCACTGGCGTGCCGTTGCTTCTGCTGCATGGCAACGGGTCGATAGCGGAGGATTTCACGTCGAGCGGCATCTTCGAGCAGGCGGCAAGGACCTACCGGGTGCTGGCATTCGATCGTCCGGGATTTGGCAGAAGCTCACGATCGCGGGGCCGGCGCTGGTCGGCTTGCGATCAGGCCGACCTCATACATGCCGCCGCCGCCAAGCTTGGCATCGAGGAATATCTGGTGATCGGGCATTCCTGGGGAGCATGGATCGCAATCGAACTGGCGCGCAGGCATTCCGCATCGGTCGCCGGTATCATTCTGGTGTCCGGCTACTACTACCCGCAGCCACGGCTGGATCTTGCACTGGCTGCACTCCCGGCCCTACCGTTGGTCGGCACCGCGTTTCGGCACACCCTGCTGCCATTGCTTGTGAGATCGGCCTGGCCTTGGGCGATGAAGGAGATCTTCCTCCCGGCGGTGGTCGCCAGCGAGTTTGCCGCACTCGCCAAAGAAGTCGCCAGCCGCCCTTCACAGCTACGCGCAGTCTGTTCGGAGACGGCTTTCATGTTGGCCGCGGCCCTGTTTGCGAAAGCCGCCTACGAGGACATTGCCGTTCCCACCGGGATCGTGGCGGGCGCGGCTGACCGGCTGTTCGATGCGGAACGAAATGCGCGACAACTGCACGCGGAGATCGGCGGCTCTCTCCTCGATATCGTTCCGGGCGCCGGCCACATGGTTCATCAAAGTGCGCCGCAGTCAGTCCTCGCCATGGTCGACAGGATTGCGCAAATGCATTCCTGGTCGCGACCAGGTCCCTCCTGCGAGGCTTGAGTAGGCGACGAGATCAGGCAGTTCGGCGGGTATTGCCGATCGGACCTGGGCCGACAGCATCGGGCGCGGTGCCGTCCAGATGGTCCGAACCTTGGGAACTGATGGGAACCGTCGATGGAACCTAAGCTAGCGCCGGACGTATCAAGCGGGGGGCGAGCAACGTCGCCGGGGGTGGCACCATGACCGCTCGACACTTTGCCGACATGCAGCCGATCCTTCATCAGAACATACAGGCCTTGGTCGACCACAGGCAGCAACAGGAGGAGCATCGCGGAATCCAGATGCGGATTGCTGGCGCCATTTCGCGTTTCGCGGGAAGCATGACCTTTGTGTATTTGCATCTTGCGGCGCTGGTTGGCTGGATCCTCGCGAACGTGGGAGCAATCCCAGGCATCCCGGCCTGGGACCCGACTTTCGTGATCCTGGCCATGGTCGCGTCAGTCGAGGCGATTTTCCTGTCCACTTTCGTGCTGATCAATCAGAACAGGATGACTGAACAGAGCGAACGCCGAGCCGAACTGGATTTGCAGATCAGCCTTCTAAACGAGCATGAAACCACGCGGCTGATTGAAATGGTGGCTGCTTTGACGGCGCGCTTGAACGTCGCGACGCCGGCCGACGAGGAGCTGCCGCAACTGGCCGAGAACGTCGATCCGCGAAAGGTAATGACCCAAATCCAGGAAGCCTCTCGAGATCGGCGGAAACCTTGAACAAATGTTTCGCATCCAAATGGCAATTCGAGCTTGTCCGTCGGCCGAACTCTGCGGTTAGCTGTTCGAGCCTTGCTCCGCTGAAACGAGCGGCAACAACAGCCGCGCATCGGAGCCGTCTGAGAAGTCCGCGTGTCCCGCCCCCTTCATCAGTCCTGCCAGATGTCCGGCTGTCTTGACACCTGAAAAGCTCGAACACATATCGTTCTGCGGTGCGAGCCAGCCCGGCCTGCACCAACCCGAAAAACTCAAAACTCGTTCAACTTGGAGGATCTGATGAACGATCGGATGTTCGATAGCCCCGTATTCGTGAAGGGCGGGGAAAACACCATTCAAGAGATTGCGTGCCTCGAAGACGCCCTGGAATTTATGTACGAGTGGCCGAAGAATAGACGCGGCCCGATTTACGACACAGCGCTTCGCGCCTGCCAGCGAGCGTTTGATCGGGACTATCCGCTGTCTGCCGCGCGCAACGCTTTCGCGGGTTTTGCCAAGTCGGCCAAAGTTATCGAAGAGGTCAGCGCGCCTCTGGCGTGGATGACCGGCAAGGCCAGCCAAGGCGGCGTGGCGGCTTAGCAGTGCTGATGGGAGGTTATGATGCTTTCGAAGCCTTTCAAAAAGCCAATCCGTGTATGGGTTGGTCTCGGCTTTCCTCGTCAACTCAACACCGTTGTCGATGCCTACCAGTTCGCCATGGACTATTGCGGCAACAGTCCTGAACAGAGAGCTGCAATTCGAGCCTGCAACGCGGCACTAACCGGTGATATCGATGCGGAGACGGCGCGCGGCGTTTTCGTGGCGTTTGCCGAGAAAAAAGGCTTGGTGGCCGACGAGTGGGTGCCGCTGCCCGTCAAGAACGAAAGGCGCAACCACGCCTGATAATTGGGGCGGTCGTTCTCACGCGGCCGCCTCGCCTGCTTCGGGGCACCGCGGCCCCGGCACAGGACACGGGCCAGGAGGGGACTAGTCCTCGCGCTCGCCCAGCGACGCCGTTGCGCGTCTATTCGACCTCGAGGTTGCTAGCTCCCCAGAAGACTGAGCCGCCCAAGTAAACCTTACGTTGAATATTGTTGATCATTGACCGCGGATTTGGGGAGAAGAGTGCGAGGAAGCGCAGATGGCAAAGCGCAAATCAAAGCGAATCAGGGTTCTATCCCTGCCTTCGCCCGAGCTCATCGTCGAAGCCACATTTTTTGCTCGAAAGTGTGGGATCACCACCGACGAGGCGTCGGCTCTCATCGCCCGAGCTAACAAAGCCGAGAAGATTCGGGACCCTGAGCGCTAATCCGTGGCCCTTGATCAGCCTCATCGCTCGCGGAATCGCCAATTTCAATCTCCAGTGGAATCCAGCGTGCCGGCGCCTAATCGAGGCGCTTGATGCGGCCCTTCTCGAGGCGGAATACTCCGGCATTGCCGCCTTGTTTCTCAAAATCGGTCTGCAATTCATCCCAGGTGCCAAGGTGCTCCCCACAGTCGGCACACAGGATCCGTGTCTCGGGTCGCGCATCACGCGGTATTCTCAGCCGGATGGTGAGGCAATAAGGGCACTCCAGCCGGTGATCGAGAAATTCTTGCGACATCGCTCAGCCCTCCTCGCTATCGGACCCCGCGTATCAACGCTTTCGGGAAGATCCGCTAAATTGGGGTCGTGGAATGGAAAGGTTGACCAGCATCTCAACAGATCGGTGCGTCTGATGCAACTCACTCCTGCCAGGCCTTGCCTTGCGGTCGTCTTCAGCGCTGTCGCCTTCTCGATTTCCCGCTGGATATGCGGGCGATAAGACCAAGTGCCGGCGCCGCCGCCGCAGGGACGCCTTTCGCAGTCTCGGCATATCCGTGCTCCTAGCTGGCCTGGTTCTTTCGAACCGCTGGGCGACAACAGCAGGGGCACGGGATCTGGAAGTTATTCGCTGTAACGTCAGGTACCGTATCTGACTTCAAGAGCGTCAGCTATTCGCTCGCAAAGCAACTCCCCCGTTGCTACATTTAGGTGAAGGCGCAGGCGCTCTCCTCGATTGTCAACGACAATTATCGCGATGCCTTCATCGGTGTAGTCGGCACCCGATTCAACATCCACCAGCCTGAAATTGCGAGGGACCGTATGCGGATCGGTGGACATATTCGTACCCCATCGGCGGCTATTCGGCAGCTGACTGTCGGATTATCCCACGTCAAGCCCTGCCATTGCAATGAGACGGACAATCACGGGACTGAACGCTTGAATTGTGCCGTATCCGATCCGGCAAAAACACCTCGGAATGACCGACGCGTCATGACCCAGGGATCACTTCAATACCTTTTGTTTTCGCTGAAAGGCCTTGGCACCCTTGATGAGTGATTTGGCCGCCTCGCCGGCGTCCTGCCAGCCCTTCAGCTTGACTATCTTGCCCGTGCCCAGCACGGACGACAAGAAGAACTGCTCTATCTCCTTGCGCAAATCCTGCGGCACGTGGTCGGCGGCGATGGGCTCGTCAAGGGCGTCCTCCCTGCGCGGGCAGAAAATATAGCGATCGTTCCTGAGCACGGTTCCGTGCGGATCCTTCTGCTGCACCCGCAGCGCACCGAGCAGGTCGCATTGAATGACCACGCCTGGGGCCGTCGCCGCCTGGTGGATCACCATGCCGTCAAGCGGATCACCGTCATCGCCGAGGGTGGAGGGTACGAAACCCCAATCATACGGGTATGTGTTGCCGACCGGCAGCGGCCTTGAATATTGAAAGACACCCATCTTCGGCTCGTAGGCGAGCTTTGCCGCAGCTCCCCTTGGCGTTTCGATCACGACGCGAAACAGGTTCCGGGACTTCGTCGGTAGTTTCAAGAAGTTTGTCATAGCCATACATCCGAAAGCGCCATCGCAGTAGCACGCGCGACGAAGCAAAAGGTTCCCGTTTTGCCAGCCGACAAATGGAACCAGCTTTGGAAGCGAATGTTCAACATTGCAGCGAAAAGGGAGAGTTTGATGGCTAAGGTTTCACCGCATGCGCTGAAAGGCGCCGGCTACGGGATTTCAACCATAAGCGTCATATTGCTGGCGGTGGTCAGCTGGAAAAGTGCCTCGCAGGATCCGATGCTTGCCGCATGCCTGTTTGGTGGTGCCGTAACCTCGATAGCTGGCATG
Source organism: Mesorhizobium sp. B2-4-17 (assembly GCF_006441275.1). Taxonomy (NCBI): domain Bacteria; kingdom Pseudomonadati; phylum Pseudomonadota; class Alphaproteobacteria; order Hyphomicrobiales; family Phyllobacteriaceae; genus Mesorhizobium; species Mesorhizobium sp. B2-4-17. The sequence continues at coordinate 4,690 of NZ_VFUX01000032.1, forward strand.
TGTTGCCGCTGGACTTCCTATGCGATCGAAAAGCGCCACAAGCGCATGCAAAGGGATGCTTTGGGGAGCGTATGACTGTTGGTCGACCTCAATGACTCCCCGCGCCGGCGCAGCCAGTTGCCGCTGCCGTGCCCGTGATCCAAAGATGCCAAAGCGCCTGAAAATACCTCGCCGACAACGGCATGAATGGTTTGATTGATTGCCAGGGCGCCCGCCGACGATAGGCCCCACGACGCCCTTGTGTTTGCATCTCGCCCGCCCGATAGTCTCTTCGGGACGCTCTGAAAGTAGCCATGGCCAGCGAATATCTGAACCACCTTTTGGAGTGCCCCTTTTGCGGCACTATCCGGTTGCGGATTCCCAGCGACGCCCAGCCGTTGACGCCGATCACTTGCGCCGATTGCGGCAAATATCTCGGCACATGGGATGAGTTGCAAACCGATTTCGAGCTGCAAGGCGGCACCGATGGGGTGTTCCGTCTCGACAAGGGGCGCATCAAGAAGCTCGACTAAAGCGCGTCGCGTCGAAACGGATTCATGCGACGTCTTAGGTCTTTGTTTTTACGCACGTCGTTCGCCCAGAACCGAGGTCACTTTTGGGCGACATGCATTAACCCAGAAAGAGCAATCTCCGCTCGCTCGTGTGAGTGAGCGCTCATCCATTTTCAGCCTGCCGTAAGGCTTACGAGCAACACGGCCACCAAGATCGATAACGGCACCGCCATGAACAGTGCTGCCTCCAGAAAACGGGTTTCCTTGTCTCTGAACATTAGGCCAAACCTCACATCTCGGTGCCGTACGCCCGGGGGATTGAGGGTTCGCTCGCCGCCGCATCGGAGCGGCGTGCGAACCCTATCGGCGCAGGAAGGGACGTTAGCTGCGCCAATCTGCATAACCTTCGTGGTCGATTCTCCTGGAGGGTCAACTGAGGACAATGCCAACCACCAAGAAGGTGATGGCCACCGCGAATATTGGTGCGAGCAACCAGCGCGCTTGTCCGACACTCCTATCCATCACCTTCCTCCCACAAACTTGCAGCGAACAACGACCGCAAAAGGCGGCTGTTCCCGGTAAGGGGTTTGGCAGGACTTTTGCGTTTCGCGATCGGACCTAAGTCCGGTATCCGCCCGACCGAAGCCCTAATTCGGGAACGTTTGACCTCGGGCCAAGTTCGGTCCGGGCGCGGCAATGGAAGTCGTACCGCGCTTATTTTTGCGAAGGAGGAACTCATGAGAATGCATCTTGCCGCCGCCGCTGCGGCTCTGTTGCTTGCGGGTATTGGCGCAGCCGCGGCGGAGGACGTCGTCATCCAGCCCGAGCAGGAAACAGTCATCAAGGAATACGTGAAGAAGCAGCCGCTGGCTTCAGTGAAGGTTCCCGGTGTGGAACTCAACGTCGGCACGGCTTTGCCCGATACCGTCGAACTCCACGAAGTTCCCAATGTCAAATATCGCTACACCGTGATCGACAATCGGACGGTTGTCGTGGATCCGGGCACCCGCAAGATCGTCAAGGTCATCCAGTAGGGGCGATCGCAGCATTTGGCCCGCCGCCCGGCGAGGCGGCGGACCAGATCCACAAAAATCTTTAACATGGTGTGAGAACTTGGATGCCGCTCTCCGCAGCATTGTTGACTTGCAAAATGACATTCCAATGTCCCGAATGCGGTTTCGCATTCGTAAAGCACGGTAGCTGGTTTCAGAGTGTTTCGTGGTATGAGTGCGAGGGTTGTCGACGCCGGATCCGGATCACCTATCCCGACAAGCTCAAACTCTTCGCCAGGTATCAGCAGGCGCCGGGCCCGACGACAGAGCGTCCCCGGCTGCGGCACAGAATGGACGTGGCAACTACCCGATGAAGTGAATGACGAACCGGCTTTTGCGCAATTTGCATCGCAAACCGACGCCTGGGGGTGCGTCGAGGTTTCGCCCAACCTTGGCAGGACGCTTTGACTTCTGAAAATGCCGTCAATCTCGGTCCCCGCTCCGTCGAAGTTACCGGAAACATGGGCGAATGATTTGTCCGCCTTGTACGCGGCGGCAAAAGTTACATCCTGGTTTTCGAATTCGAGTCTTGTGCCCGCGCCTATGCGGAAGGCCAGCGAGCGGCTCTGGTCCGCCATCGAAGGCCGCCTCGCGCCAATGACGCGCGGCCACCGCCGCGGCGCGCGCACGGGCTCGATCACCCTTCGCCGATCCGCCTCGACATTCGGACTGCCGTGTGTCGCGGATATGAACGAATCCTGTTGCTGGCTCATGGCGATGCCTCGTTACTTGATTGGCGCAAGGGCTTCCGACAGCCCTTTGAGCGTTGCGGTCACGGTGATGGTCTGGCCGTCGACGGTTGCATAGGAGATCGCCGGCGTTGCCTTCTGCGCTATCTGCTGGCGCATCAGCGGCCCCACCGGCAACATGCCGACACAGACCATTTCGTTGCAGCCGTCGAGATGCACGTCGATCGGCTGTTTGCCATCGAACTTCAGCGACACCGGGCCGTCGCTCCTGGCGTTCGGCGCGGTGCGCACGATCATGTACGGCTTGCCGTCCTGGGTGGCGGCAAGCGACCAGTTGAAGGCCATCTTGCCGGCTCGGTCTTCGATCACCTGCGAGATATTGCACACCTTCTTGCGGGCCTTCAGGTTCTCGTCGCAGATCGGCGTCCAGTTCTCGAAGGGACGGATGGTGCGCTGGTATTGCCCGAGCTTCACGTCGGGAGGCACGACCACATCTGAAGGCTTGATCCTGTAGGGCGGAGCCATCTGCGCGGCAACCGGCGCCGGCCCGCCGGCAAGCGCCAGGCAGGTCAGCACGGCCATGGCAATTGCATCTAGGCCGGCATGGCCTGTTCGCCTGTCCATTCCCGCCTCAAATCCCCCTTCAGTTCAGCGTGAAGCTCAGGCCGGCGCCGACGCCGACGTTTCCACCGGCGGCCGTGCCCAACACATTGCCGCGGATGCGGCCATCCTCGCTGCTGTAGCCCGCGCCGAAGGCGAAGGCGCTCGAATCCCGCCAGAAACCGCCGCCACGCTCAGCTTGCCGGGATGATCGTCGTAGCGCAGCGAGGCCGCAGCAAGGCCGATTGCCGCCGCCTGCCGTGCCTCGTCCCTGATGCCGCTAATGTCCGAATTGAGCTGGCTGAACTTCTGGTCGGTATAGTTGTTAGCCTGCTGCAGGGTCGTGACCGCCACCTGGTCGGTGTAGCTCTGGGATTGGGCCAGGTTCAACTGGTTGACGTTGACCGCGTCGGTGCCGGTAACGCCGGGGCCGACATTGGAGATAACGACAGGCGCATTCGGGTCGCCGCCTTGCAGCGTCATCTTATTGGTCTTGGTTGTCGATCCGTCGGCCCTATGCTTGACCTGAGGTCACGCTCCGCTCTCCTGGATGGAGTTCTATCGGCGCTTGATTCGCTCAATCTGTCTCAGGAAACGGAATTCTTCGCTGAGCGTCGCGACCGTCATCCGGCAGAAGCCCAGGCATAAGCGCCTGCATTGCCTTCTGCGACCACCCGCTGGATAGTCCGCAAAATGTTCGAGACCCTGGCGACTCACTGGCCCCGAATCCTGGCGATCATCTCGGTGATCATGGCGACCGTCGGCATTGCCCACGCCGTCATGACCAAGGAGGACGTTCGTGCCGCCACCGGCTGGGTCGGCGTCATGCTGCTGTCGCCGATCATCGGTGTGCTGATCTATGCCGTGGCCGGCATAAACCGCATTCGCCGCGCCTCGATCAGCGCGCAGCGGCCACTTGCCGGTGACGCTTCCGTTCGCGACGCCGCCGTCGAGGAGTTGATCGGCAAGCAATATGGCCAGCGCTTCACCGGCCTGAAGACGCTGGGCGACCGGGTGGCACGGCGCGCGCTCACCTCCGGCAACACGATCACCCTGCTTAGAACCGGCGACGAGGCCTATGCGGCGATGTGTCTGGCCATAGACAGGGCCAGGCACAGCATCCTTCTGGAAACCTATATCTTCGACAATGACGCCGTCGGCCTGCTCTTCGTCGAGTCGCTGGCACAAGCCGTGAAGCGCGGCGTCACCGTCCGCGTGCTGATCGATGCCGTCGGCGCCCGTTATTCCGTGCCCAGTATCCTTGGCCATCTGCGCCGCGCCAACATCACCGCCGATCTCTTCAACGGCAACATCGTCATGGGCCTGCGCCTGCCCTACGCCAATCTGAGGACCCACAGGAAGATCCTGGTCATCGACGGCGCGATCGCCTTTACCGGCGGCATGAACATACGCAAGGGATTCTCGGCCGAGTTCGCCGGCCTTGGCAGCGCCAGGGACACGCATTTTCAGGTCAGCGGGCCTGTTGTGACCGACCTGTTCTCGGTCGCTGCCGAGGATTGGCGTTTCGCCGGCAATGAGAGGCTGAAGGGCGATGCCTGGCGGATCACACCCTTTTCGTCCACCGCCGGCCAGTCGATGATGGTGCGCGCGGTCGCCTCGGGGCCCGATGCAAGCAACGAAACCAACCACAAATTGCTGATCGGCGCCTTCTCCATCGCCCGCAAGTCGATCCGCATCATGTCGCCCTATTTCCTGCCGGACCGCGAGTTGATCAGTGCGCTGATCACCGCTGCCAGGCGCGGCGTCGAGATCGACATCGTGGTGCCGGCGAAGAACAATCTCTTCCTCGTCGATCGCGCCATGACCGCGCAATTCGACCAGATGCTCAAGAATTATTGCCGGATCTGGCGTACCGCAGGGCCGTTCGATCATTCCAAGCTGCTTTCGATCGACGGGCTGTGGGCCTATGTCGGGTCGTCCAACCTGGACGCCCGCTCGTTGCGGCTGAATTTCGAGATCGATCTCGAGATTCTCGATGCCGGCTTTGCCGAGGAGATCGAGGCTCGCATTGAAGCAGCGATCGAAACGGCCACACCCGTGACGCTGGAAGCGTTGCAGGCCCGCCCGTTCATCATCCGCCTCTTCGATCGTATATTGTGGCTCGGTTCACCCTATCTTTAACAAAACGACGTGTTTGGCGGATAGCGTGCACCCATGGAACATCGGCCGGAAGACTCTATTTGAGGTGCATGGTGAGAAAAGCAGGGACAGGCATGCCATGCGGATGAACGGGCGCAGCCTGCCGGCGAGCATGCTTTTGTCCATCCGTGACCGGCGCATGCGCAAGGCCAATGCCGCGTCGCCCAAAAAGGCCGGCGCCACCGGGACGCTGGTCGCTTCCTACAACGTCCACAAATGCATCGGCGTCGACCGCAGGTTCGATCCCGACCGCACCAGCCGCGTCATTCGCGAAATCGACCCCGACGTCATTGCGCTGCAGGAGGCGGACAACCGTTTCGGCGACCGTGACGGCCTCCTCGACCTGCCCCACCTCGAACGGGAAACAGGCCTGGTGCCGGTGCCGATCGCAGCCAATGGCAAAGGTCATGGCTGGCATGGCAACGTCCTGCTTTTCAAGAAGGGCGTCGTTCGCGACGTGCATCAGATCAGGCTTCCGGGCCTGGAGCCGCGCGGCGCGGTGGTGGCCGAGATCGATCTCGACGGAAACCGGACATTGCGCGTCATCGCCGCCCATCTCGGCCTGCTGCGCCGCTCACGTTCGCAGCAGGCCCAGGTCGTGCTGGATATCATGAACAGCCCCGACGAAACGCCGACGCTGCTGCTCGGCGACCTAAACGAATGGCGGCTCGGCAACCGCTCCGCGCTGAACACGCTGCACTTGACCTTTGGACCGCTGCCGCCGGCCGTTCCCACCTTCCCGTCGAACCTGCCGCTCTTGGCACTCGATCGCATCATGGGTAACCGGCACGGCATGATCTCGGCTGTGGAAGCGCATGACACGCCGCTTTCGCGTGTGGCCTCCGACCACCTGCCGTTGACGGCCTTTGTTCGGCTGTAAGGTCCCGGCCGCTCCGACCGGCTTGGCGTCCGCTGCGACGAGTAGCTTACCGATTGGTATTGGAACGCTAAGTCTTTCCACGAGTTGATATGGCTTAGAACCGCAGGAGGACGAAACATGAAAAAATTCATTTTGGCTTCCGTGCTGACTTTGGCCGCAACAGCCGCAGTCATCGCGCCGACGCAAGCCGCAAGTCTGGTTATCCAATCCGACGACGACAACCAATATTCGGATGACCAATCCGATAGTGGAATCGTCATTCGCCGCCACCATCACCGGCACTATAATCAGTATGGTGACGAGAATGTGCAATATGACGACTATGGCAATGGCGATTATCGCCGCTATCATCGGCGCCACCGCTGCCATATCGAAACGGTCGTGCACTGGCGCCACCATCACAAGGTGATCGAAGACGTTCGCGTCTGCGGCTGACCGCTTAGGAACTCATCTCGAAGATCACATAAGGCCTATCCCGTATCAGTCGGGATAGGCCTTATGTGCTTGACTGGCCCTGTACGCCGCTTTTGCTATGTCTGGACACAAATGTTGAAGGCTGGAAAATAGGGAACGCAACCTCGCCATCCGAGGTGGTTCAAAGCATCGGGAGAATAGCCCTGCATCTGGAAGACATAGCCGCCCATCCGGCCTTGCACCGCTACGTTCAGGAACAGTCGCAGTCCCTGATCCGAATCTATGAGGAAAGCCCCCGACTGGCTTCCATCTTTGCCACGCAGCAGCGCTGGCTGATGGGTCATGTCGGCCTTGCCATGCATTTCAGGCGCGACCCGAACGACCGCCGCAAGGAACTGACGGTATCGCGTTTCATCGAGGTCGTGCACCGCAACGCGGTGGCCAGCCGCAATACGGCCGACGCCTTCATCAAGGAGATGCTGCACTACAATATCGCCGAGTATGTGGCGGGCGGGGATGGCCGCACGCATCCGCTGCAACCGACGGCGGCCACCATCGAGAGGTTCATCGGCTGGGTCATCGCCCATCTGCGCACGCTTGACCATATCGACGGCGGCGACCGGTTGGCCAGATACCTGGAGCGGCCCGACATGCTTGCCACGCTGCAGCCCCTGGTCGCCGACGGCCTGCTCGCTTCAAAGCCGGTGCGCGAGCCCAACCAGACCTTTTCCCTGTTCATCTGGCTCAACAATGGCGGCATCGTCATGGACTGGCTGATGTCGGGCATCGATCCCGATCATGCTGGCCTCGAGCGGATTCCGACCAGCGTGGTTTCGATCGGCGACTTCGCCAAATGGCTCAAACTGTCGCGGACCCATCTCGGCCGCAAACTGCGCATGGCCGAGGAACTCGGCAGCATTGGCTGGCTTGGTCAGCGCGGCCATTCAGTGATGTGGGTATCGCACCGGTTCTATGAGGAATACATGATCGTCCAGGCGGCCAAGCTTGCCGTCGTCGACAGCGCCTTCGAAGCCTGCTTTGGCTGATATCGGGCGTCGATCCCGAGCATGCCGGCCTCGACCCAATCCCGACCGGCATCGCCTCGAAAAGTGATTCGCCAGATGACTGAAGCTGTCGCGGTCCCGCTGGCACGCAAGCTGCGCGATGCCGGCGATCTCGGCTGCGTTGGCTGGCTCGGCCAGCGTCGCAAAGCCGACGCTGGACCAACGTCAGAAGCTGTCCAGTGTTACAGCGGCGTGTACGCCTTCCACCTGTGTCGATTGATGCTCGCCGAGCCTGAACGACACTGGCTTTAGCTAAGCCCCGGCGCTCTCAATCGATGTCGAACGAGACACCCTGGGCAAGCGGCAGCGCCTTGGAATAGTTCACCGTGTTGGTGGCGCGCCGCATGTAGGCCTTCCACGCGTCGGAGCCGCTCTCGCGGCCGCCGCCGGTTTCCTTTTCGCCGCCGAAAGCACCGCCGATCTCGGCTCCCGATGTGCCGATGTTGACGTTGGCGATGCCGCAGTCCGAACCGTCGACGCCGAGGAAGCGCTCGGATTCCTGCAGGTCGCGGGTGAAGATCGATGACGACAGGCCGGCGCCGACCGCATTGTGTTCGTCGAGCACGGCGTCGAAATCCGAGTATTTCATCACATAGAGGATCGGCGCGAAGGTTTCTTCGGTCACCGGCGAAACCTGCTTCGGCATCTCGACCAGCGCCGGATGGACATAATAGGCATCCGGGTGGCCGTTCTCGACCCGCGTGCCGCCGGTCACCTTGCCGCCATGGGCGGTGGCTTCCTGCAGCGCCTTCTGCATGGCGTCGAAGGCGGCCTTGTCGATCAGCGGACCGACCAGCGACGTGGTCTCCAGTGGATTGCCGACCGAAACGCTCTGATAGGCCTTCTTCAGGCGCGGAACCAAGGCGTCGTAGACGCTGTCATGCACGAACAGGCGCCGCAGCGTCGTGCAGCGCTGCCCGGCCGTGCCCATGGCGCCAAACGCGATGGCGCGCAGCGCCATGTCGAGGTCGGCGGTCGGGCAGACGATGCCGGCATTGTTGCCGCCGAGTTCCAGCACAGCGCGCGCGAAGCGCTTGGCCAGGCGCGGCCCGACATCCCTGCCCATACGGGTCGAGCCGGTGGCCGAAACCAGCGGCACCTTGGGATGGTCGACCAGGATTTCGCCGACGGCGCGGTCGCCGATCAGCACCGGCGCCAGCCCTTCCGGCGCGTCAGTGCCGAACCGCTTGGCGGCACGCTTGAAGATCGCCTCGCAGGCAAGTGCTGTCAGCGGCGTCTTTTCCGACGGCTTCCACACCACCGCGTCGCCGCAGACCAAGGCAAGGGCTGCGTTCCACGACCACACCGCGACCGGGAAGTTGAAGGCCGAGATGACGCCGACCACGCCGAGCGGATGCCAGGTTTCCATCATGCGGTGGCCCGGACGCTCGGTGGCGATGGTCAGGCCGTACAATTGCCGGGACAGACCGACGGCGAAATCGCAGATGTCGATCATCTCCTGCACTTCGCCCAGCCCTTCGGAGGGGATCTTGCCGACCTCGATCGATACCAGCCGGCCAAGCTCGGCTTTGTGAGCGCGCAATTCTTCGCCGAGCAGACGCACCAGTTCGCCGCGCTTCGGGCCTGGCACCAGCCGCCAGGACTGGAATGCCTTGTGCGCGGCACCGATGGTCTTGGCCGCATCGGCCGGCGAGATCGTCTTCAGCGCCGCGATCTGCTCACCAGTCACCGGACTGCGCACGATGAGATCGCCGCCGGCAAACGCGTCCTTGGCCACGCCCAGTTTCGCCAGCAGTTCGGCCGTTTCCTTCGCTATGGTCATATTTATCCCTTTCAGATCCGATCGCTCATATGGCGTCGGCCACGGCCTGCCGCCATGCCTTCCCGGTGCCGTCAGGCACAGGAGGCGCTGTCATGGCGTGCCATTACCTGTTTCAGGGGAAAATCGCCACCCCGGCATGGTCCAAGCCCAAGCTGCACGATTGAGCCAGCCAGGCGATGGTGGTCAGTTGGCCTTTTTCGCCAGCGTCCGCACGGCGCCATCCTTCATCAGCCGGTCGATATGCATGCGGATATGGGCCGCTTCCGCCGCCGTGTTGGCAAGCGCGATGGCGCGGTCAAAGGCGATCCGCGCCTCCTCACCCCGGTCGAGTTGCATCAACAGCCCACCCTTGAGGCCAAAGAAGTGGAAATAGCCGGAAAGCCTCGACTCCAACGGTTCGATCATGGCAAGCGCCGCTTCAGGCCCGCGCACCTTGGAGACCGCCACCGCGCGGTTGAGCGTGATCACCGGCGACGGCTGCATCTGCTCGAGCAGGCCATAAAGCAGGTCGATCTCCACCCAGTCTGTGTCCTCGGCCTTGTCGGCTCGGGCATGCAGGGCGGCGATGGCCGCCTGCACCTGGTAGGGGCCGGGTTTGCGATGGCGCAACGCCTTATCGACCAGAGCCAACCCCTCGTCGATCATCTTGCGCCTCCAAAGGCTGCGGTCCTGATCCTCGAGCAGCACGATCTCGCCCTCTGCGTCAAAACGGGCCGGTGCGCGCGCATGCTGCAGCAAAAGCAGCGCCGTCAGCCCCATGATTTCCGGCTCGGTCTGGAACAGCCTGAGCAGCAGCCGGGCCAGCCGGATCGCCTCCTCGCACAGCGGCGCACGGGCGGGTGCCTCGCCGCTGTTGGTCGAGTATCCCTCGTTGAAGATCAGGTAGACCATGGCCGCCACAGCGGCGAGCCGTTCCGAGCGCTCGACCGCGCCTGGCGTCTCGAACGGCACGCCGGCATCCGCGATGCGCGCCTTGGCGCGTGTGATGCGCTGCTCCATGGCGCTTTCGCCAACCAGGAAGGCGCGGGCGATCTGCCTGACGGTGAGGCCGGAGACAATGCGCAGCGCGACCGCGATCTGCTGCGTTGCAGGCAGATCAGGATGACAGCAGATGAACAGCAGCCGCAATATGTCGTCACGGTAATGCGCCCCGTCCAGCCGCTCGACGATATCGCTTTCAGCATCTTCCAGATCGGAGATCTGGTCTTCTTCCGGCATCGGCGCCTGCTTGGCGCGCTTGCGCACCGCATCGATGCCGCTGTTGCGGCCGACGAAGATCAGCCAGGCCGCCGGATCGCGTGGCGGCCCGTTCTGAGGCCAGTTCTTCAGCGCCCTGAGACACGCATCCTGGAAAGCTTCCTCCGCCGTGTCGAGATCGCGGAAATAGCGCAGCAGCGCGCCCATCGCCTGCGGGCGGGCGGCGCTGATGGCGGAGCTGATCCAGGCGAGTTCGGTCATGCGGGAATCCGGGCAGGATTGAAGATGGAGACCGGCCGGATCTCGTAAGAGCCGCCGCTCGGGTTGACCTCGGAAAGCTCGCGGGCGAACTCGACCGCCTCATCGAGGTCTGCGCATTCGAGCGTGTAGAAGCCGAGGAATTGTTCCTTGGTCTCGGCGAACGGCCCGTCGATGACGACCGGCTCGCCCTTGACTTTCCTCAGCGTCGTCGCCGCTGTCGTGGGCAAGAGACGCGCCACCGGACCAAGCCGCCCAGCCTGGGCGTATTTCTCCTGAACGTTGAGGAGATTGGCCATGACTTCATCGTCCTGCGCCTTGCTCCAGGAGCTGACGACGTCTTCGGAGGCATAGCAGAGGATGGCGTAGAGCATGGTCGGTCCTTTCTGTATCAAAGGACGAAACAGTAGGACCGATCCCGACACGGCGTCGATAAAAAAATCCCGACGCCGCTTCCGCCAGCCGCCACGAGTCAACCTTCGTGGATTTTCAACCATCTCAACACGAGCGCCTCCTCGTCGTCGAGACCGTCTATTGACCGCTTGCGCTTGTTGGCCTCCGTCATTTCGGCAAGCAGCCGCCCCTGCGACCAGGCTTCGAAAACCTGCGGGTGGATATAGCATTTGCGGCAGACGGCGCGCGTGTTGCCCAGCCGCTTGGCCACCTCGTCGATGACGCTGTTCATCACCCGCTTCTGCTGAGCCTGGCTTTCGGGCAGCTCCGTTTGCGCAAACAGCGACGCGGCATGAATGGTACCGCCCCAGGTGCGGAAATGCTTCGAACTGAACGCATCGCCGGCTGCGTCCCGGATATAGCGGTTGACGTCCTCGGAGCGGACCGGGCGCCTGTTGTCCTGCTCGTCGAGATACTGGAACAGTTTCTGACCCGGCAGGTCCTGCGCGCCCCGCACGATCCTGGCGATGCGCCGATCGACCAGCTTTAGGCTCCACTCCTTGCCGGACTTGCCCTTGAAGGCGAACCGCAAGCTCGATCCTCTGATGTCGACATGGCGGTCGCGCAATGTCGTCAGGCCGAAGCTCTTGTTGTCGCGTGCATAGGCGGTATTGCCGACACGGATCATCGTGTTGTCGAGCAGCCAGACGACCGCGGCGACGACACGCTCGAACGGCAGGCCGTGACGGCGCAGGTCGCTGTCTATCGTGCGCCGCAGGTCCGGCAGGCTTTCGGCAAAGGCAACGAGGCTCGAATATTTGGCGCTGTCGCGTTCTTGCGCCCATTGCGGATGGTAGCGGTATTGCTTGCGTCCCCGCTGATCCCTACCGGTCGCCTGGATGTGGCCATCGGCGTCGGGCGAAATCCAGACGTCCGTCCAGGCTGGCGGAATGGCGATCGCCTCGATACGCGCCCTGGTGGTATCCGAGACAGGCCGCCCCTCCGGTCCCTTGTAGGAAAATCGCTTGCCTGCCCTCAGCCGGCGGATACCGGGCTCGGCATCGCTGACATAGGTCAGCGCGGTGTGGTCGGCCGAGCTTTGCCCACTCTTCCTTGGGACAGCCTCACCCTCAGCAGGCCGGCTGGGCGACGATACGGATCTTTGCAGCATGAGGGCTCCACGGAGGTATCCGTAAATAAGCCGCTGGTTGACAGCTGGTTCCACTGCTGCCCGAAAGCTGCGCGATATCGTCCGCCGATGATGGGATATTGCCTAAAGGGCGCCTTGCAGTTCTATCTGCGGAGCCGACAGGCGGCGCCTTGCAGCAAGCTTGAGCCTGTAGCGCAGGCAGCGCCAAGCCTCCGACCGCCGCTTTGGTGCGGCGGCGGCCACCGCCAGGAAGCGCGCGGCGGTGTTCAGGTCGCCGCGTGCATAGTGGACGCGGGCAATCTTGAGGGCGACGAGCCCTTCCCTGGTCTTGAGTGCCGATATCGGGATGTCGCAATCGGCGAGCGTGCGCAATTCCCGGCGCCACTCGAGGAAGCGCCGCGCCGGGTTGATCGTAAAGCGGTCGTCGGAACGGGCCGGCGAAACCTCGTAAACCATCACGGGTTGCGGAATCATGGCCAGCGATGCCTTGCTCATCAGCCTTGCCCAGAACAGCGTGTCCTCGTCATAGGCCAGCCCGACCGGGAACCGCGTCTCCCCGATCAGGCGCCGGGATGCCAGCACGCTGCCCACCGCGACCGAGCGTATATCGCCCTTCACATAGGCCGAAGCGTTTGCCAGGCACGCGGCCTGGTAGCCGTTCGGCACCTTGATCTGCCGATCCTGGCCGTTCACGCGTCGCCGGTAGGCGCCAACCACCATGTCGGCTTTCGGCTGGTTGTCCGCCTGCCGCAGCAGCGCGCGCAATCCGCCCTGAAGATGCAGATCGTCGGCGTCGATCAGGTACACCCAGGGATGGAGCGCCTGAGCCAGGGCGACATTGCGCGCAGCACCGGCGTCGCCGCAAACGGCCGGCAGCACACGCAACGGCACAGACAGTTGTGCCGCCGCCTGCCGTGCCACATCAGCCGTGTCGTCCGTCGAGGCATCGTCGACCAGCAGTATCTGGCCGATGACTTCGGCCTCACTGCTGAGCGACGCCAGCGTTGTCGCGATAGTTGCGGCCGCATTGTGGGCAGGGATGACGATGCTGACTGCTCTCAATTACAAACCCCGCGCCTGCGCGCTTTAGCAATACAATGACTGTCGCCTCAAAACGAGCATAGAGTAACGGCCTCGTCGATGTTTGAGAAGTCGCCTTGTTCACCTTGAATGCAGCAACGGGGCGCCTTGCACATTCAGGCCCGCTTTCACGCCTTTTCGAGCGCGACCGGGATGACGTCGACGGCCTGCTCGCCGACCTGCCCGCCGGTGGTCTTCAGCACGCCGACGATCGGTGCGACGTCGGAATAGTCGCGGCCGTAGCCGACGGTGATGTGGTCGTTGCTGGCCCGCATGCCGTTGGTCGGGTCGAACTCCTGCCAGCCGGCATCGCGTCCGCACCAGACCTTGACCCAGGCATGCATGGCATCGGCGCCTTCCAGCCGGGGTTTGCCCTTCGGCGGGATGGTGCGCAGGAAGCCGCTGACATAGCCGGCCGGTATGCCGAGCCCGCGCAGCCCGGCGATCATGATGTGCGAAAAATCCTGGCAGACACCGCGCTTCAGACTGAAAGCATCGCTGGCTCGGGTCCGCACCGTGGTCGCCTCGCCATCATAGGTGAAATCGCGGTGAATGCGGTTGCACAGGTTCATGGCCGTGCCGGCGGCCGAGTTGCCGACGCTATCGTGCGCATATGAAGTGATCGCCGCGTCGATGCCGGCATGGCTGCTGGCGGACAGAAAGTGATGCGGTGCATCCGGCGCCAGCGACCGCACCGCCGCCAGTTCCTGCCTCAGCCGCCCGATATCCGGCGACACGTCGAGCCCCGGCTCAGGCCGCGACACCGACACACGCGCGCTCATCCTGATGTCGAGCGCGTCATGCGCATCGCGAAATGCGATCGAGGTGACGTTGTTGCCGAAAAAGTCCGAAAAATCGGAACGCTCGTTGGGCGCCGGCGCAAAGGACAGGGATGCCGCGATGACGCGCTGCACACCGGAAATCGTCGACGGCAGGACGCGGATCTGGTGGCGGCCGCCGCCGGCCGCGGCTGCATAGTCGTAGTGGAGATGAAGCCTGATGTCGTAAAGCATGCGCTATTTTTCTTGTCCTGGAGCAGGTTTCTGACCGCGCGAGGCTTTGCGGAACCTGCCTAGCCGAAATAGGCCTTGGCGAGGCTGTTGTAGAGACCGCCTATCTCGTTGGCGAGATCGTCAAGTGCGGCGGCAGTCATGTCCGAAGGCTCCTTGATGGCGATGGCCGTATTGAGCTGCAGGATCTCCTTCGCCGCCGGCGACATGTGCCCCTCACCGCCGATCGACGGCAAGAGGCCGATCTCGGCTTTCAGCCTTTCGAGCTGGAACAGGATGGAGCGCGGATTGAGCGGATCCAGCGCCAGCAGATCGATCACCGTGCGCCGGCCGGCCTGCACCGGATATTGCCGGCGGTGGGTCATCACGCTGTCGCCGATCTCCAGCATCATGTCCAGCGCCCCTTCCGGCGCCTGGGCGCCGGTCAGCCGCGCGAGCGTGCGGGCGATCTGGATGCCGCGCTCCAGCCGCCGGCCGATCTCGAGGAACCGCCACCCGGCAAAACGATACATGTTCTCGTGCAGCAGGCCCGAGAATCCGGCGAGCTTGCGCAGGATGACGGTCATTGCCCGTGTCGCGTCATCCCCCGGCGCCACCGTCGTGGCGAACTGGTGGATGGTCTTCGATAGGTCCTTGAGCGCGAGCCAACCGTCGGGCGAGAAACGGTCGCGGATCTGCCCCGCGCTGTAAACCGCGCTGTCCAGCGTACCGATCAGCCCCAACGGGATCGCCGTGCCGACATCGATGCCGAACGGTTCGAGATAGTCCCTGACGTCGGCCAGCAGCGGCATATCCGGGTCCGACGTTTCGGCCAGCCGCACGTGATAGGCGCGCAATATACGCACCGTGTCTTCCGAGCGTTCGATGTAGCGGCCGAGCCATGTCAGGTTTTCGGCCGCGCGGCTGGGCAGGCTGCCCGGCCTGGTGCGGCTGAAGCTGTCGCCCTCTTGCGGCAGCAGCGTCTCGCGCTCCACCGGCCTGTCACTGACCACCCAGACGTCAGCCGCCTGGCCGCCGCGCTGCATGGCGAGCGCGGTCGGGTCGAGTGACAGTCCGACGCGGGCGAACCCGCCCGGCATCACCGTCCAGCCCTCAGGCGTGCGCGCCAGGTAGACGCGCAGGCTCGCTGGCCGTGGTTCCAGCCAGCCATCGACATAGACGGGCGTCGTCGACAACGTCACCGCTTCCTGGCCGACGAAGGCGTCGCCATCGCGCTCGATGCGCGCCGCCAGCTCCGCCCGCTCCCCGGCCGACAGTGCCGAGCCGAGCTTGGTCTGGCCGTCATCCTCGAAGGCGAGCCTGGTCGACAGCGCCGGGCCGATCACCATACGGTCAATGTTGGCAAGCACATGGGCGCGCTCGGCCTCCTGCCCGCACCACCATGTCGCGACGCTCGGCAGCAACAATTCCTCGGCGCGCAGCTCGCGCGCGATCTTGGGCAGGAAGGCGAGCAGCGCCCGCGTTTCCATCAGGCCGGACCCCAGCGCATTGACGGTGGACACGGAGCCCTGCCGGATCGCCTCGACCAGACCCGGCGTGCCGATCTGCGAATCCGAGCGCAGTTCGAGCGGATCGGCGAAGGCGGCATCGAGGCGCCGCCAGAGCACGCTGATCGGCATCAGGCCGGAAACGGTCCGCACCATCAGCCTGCCGCCGGAAACGGTCAGATCCTCGCCCTCCAGCAGCATGATGCCGAGATAGCGGGCGATGTAGGCGTGCTCGTAATAGGTCTCGTTGAGCGGTCCCGGCGTCAGGATCGCGACGCGGCCGTCGGTGGCCATGCCGAGCAGCGCATCGCGGAAGCGGCGGAAGAAGCCGGCGAGCCGGTGCACATGCATCTCGCCATAGATGTCCGACAGCGCGCGCGTGGTGGCGACGCGGTTCTCCAGCGCGAAGCCGGCGCCGGACGGCGCCTGCGTGCGGTCACCCAGCACCCACCAGCGGCCGTCGGGCCCGCGGCCAAGCTCGAAGGCGCAGAAATGCAGGAAATGTCCCTCGGCCGGCCTGGTGCCGACGACGGGCCGCAAATATTCAGGGCTGGCGGCGATCAGCCCTGCCGGCAGGACGCCCTTTTCGATCAGCCGGTTGCGGCCATAGATATCGGCGACGGTTTCCTCGAACAGCTCGGCGCGCTGGACGAGGCCGGCGCTGATCGCGGCCCATTCGGTATCTTCGATGAGCAGGGGCACATGCGCCAGCGGCCATTCGCGCTCGTTGGCGCCTGCCTTGTCGTAGACGCGGTAGTAGACGCCTGCGTCGCGCAGATACTGGTCGGCGCGGGCAAAGCGCTGACCGAGCTTTTCAGGCCCCAATTCGTCGAGCGCCTCGATGAAATCCTTCCAGGCCGGGCGGGGATTGCCTGACGCGTCGACCATCTCGTCGACAACGCCGTCGATCGGCTGGTAGTGCTCCAGCAGGCTGTGGGTCTGCGGCTTGCCGCGCACCCTCTTGTGATTCCCCTTTGCCATATCGGATCACAGTCTTGGCGGGCGCCGAAGGTCAAGGGTCATCGGGAAATCTTGTGCCGGTTGTTCGTCGCGCAGCACATAGCCGGATGGCGTGTGGCCGCGCGGTTCGAAGCGGGCGAGCCGCCGGGTCTCGGCCTCGTTGCCGTTGACCGGGAACGTATCGTAGTTGCGCCCGCCCGGATGCGCGACATGGTAGACGCAGCCGCCAACCGCCCTGCCCGACCAGCGGTCGTAAATGTCGAATACCAGCGGCGTGTTGACCGGCAGCGCCGGATGCAGGCCGGAAGCCGGCTGCCAGGCCTTGAAGCGCACGCCGGCCACCGCGACCTCTCTGTTGTCGGTGACCTTCATCGGCACGAGGCGGCTGTTGCAGACGATCGCATGACGCTCGGGGTTCAGCCCTTCGGTCTTGACCTGTAGCCGCTCGACCGAGGAATCGACGAAGCGTACGGTGCCGCCGATCGCGCCCTGTTCGCCCATGACATGCCAAGGCTCCAGCGCCTGGCGCAGTTCCAGCTTGATGCCGGCATGCCGGACCTCGCCGCAGAACGGAAAACGGAATTCGAGCTGTGCGTCGAACCATTCGGGCCGGAACTCGAAACCCTTGAGCTTGAGGTCGTCGAGCACGTCGAGGAAATCGGCCCAGACATAGTGCGGCAGCATGAAGCGGTCATGCAGCGACGTGCCCCAGCGCACGAAACGGCCTTCGAGCGGGTTCTTCCAGGCCCGGGCGATGATGGCGCGCACCAGCAATTGCTGCGCCAGCGACATGCGCGCATTGGGCGGCATCTCGAAGCCGCGGAACTCCACCAGCCCCAGCCGGCCGGTCGGTCCATCCGGCGAGAACAGCTTGTCGATGCAAATTTCCGAGCGGTGCGTGTTGCCGGTGACATCGGTCAGAAGATTGCGGAACAACCGGTCGACCAGCCACGGCAAGGGTGCCGCACCCTGGTCCGGATTCGGCACCTGCGCCAACGCGATCTCGAGCTCGTAGAGAGAGTCATGGCGCGCTTCGTCGAAGCGCGGCGCCTGGCTGGTCGGACCGATGAACAGGCCCGAGAACAGGTAGGACAGCGAGGGGTGCCGCTGCCATTGCAGAACCAGGCTCTTCAACAGGTCTGGCCGGCGCAGGAACGGGCTGTCATTCGGCGTCGCGCCGCCGACAACGACATGGTTGCCGCCGCCAGTGCCGGTGTGGCGGCCATCGATCATGAACTTGTCGGCGCCAAGCCGCGTCTGCCGCGCCTCCTCATAGATCGCCGTCGTCGTCGCCACGCAATCCTGCCAGTTGGAAGCAGGGTGGATATTGACCTCTATGACTCCCGGATCGGGCGCGACGCGGATGACGTTGAGGCGCGGATCATGAGGCGGGCCATAGCCTTCGATATGCACGGGAAGCCCTATTGCCTTTGCCGCATTCTCGGCCGCCGCAACCAGTTCCAGATAGTCTTCCAGCGCCTCGACGGGCGGCATGAACACGCACAGACGCCCGTCGCGCGGTTCGACCGAAAGCGCGGTGCGCACCGCGCCGCCAATCTCGGTGATCTCCTGCTCGACCCGGTCCTGCTGGCCCGTTGCAGCAGTGAAGGAAGCCGTTTGCTGGCGACGGGCCATTTCGTCGGCGCCCTCCAACTCGGCCGGGGCCGACGCGGGCAGAATGGTCTCGCGCGCCGGCAGCGGCCCGCGCGGCAGTGACGGATCGACCGGCACGATGTAGGGAAACTCTGCCGGCGGCACATAGGGCAGCGTGCCCAGCGGCAAGCGATAGCCGACCGGTGAATCGCCCGGCACCAGGAACAGGCGGCCGCGCCGCGTCTTCCATCTCTCAGAACGCCAGCGCGGTTCCGATGCCTGGCTGTTCCAGCGCTGCACCGGCAGCACATAGCCCGACGGTTTGGTCAACCCGCGCTCGAACACGCGCGCCATGCGGCTGCGTTCCTCCGGATCTTCCAGCCTTGAGTTGGACGGGTCGACATTATCGGGCAGCTTGCCTTCCTTGAGCAGCCATTCGGCCGGGTCCTCATAGGCTTCGCTGACCATCGACCTGTCGATACCGAGTTCATCGGCGATTGCCGTGAGCAGGCTTTCCGCCTGCTGCGGCCCGACCTCGGCGTTGCTCGTCTCGCGCGCGATCAGCGACGGATCGCTCCACACCGGTTGGCCATCGGCGCGCCAGTAGAGCGAAAAGGTCCAGCGCGGCAGGCTCTCGCCGGGATACCACTTGCCCTGGCCGTAGTGGAGAAAGCCACCCGGCGCGTAACGTTCGCGCAAGCGTCGGATCAGCGCATCGGCCTTTTCGCGCTTGGTCGGACCGACGGCGGCGGTGTTCCACTCGGCCGCCTCGAAATCGTCGATGGACACGAAGGTCGGCTCGCCCCCCATGGTCAGCCGCACATCCCCGGCCTCGAGTGCCGCATCGACCTGGTTGCCTAGCGCGTCGAGCGCCTGCCAGCTTTCGTCCGAGAACGGCTTGGTGATGCGAGGATGTTCGGCGATGCGGTCGACCCGCATGTCGAAGCCGAACTCGACATTGGCGAAGCTCGCCATGCCCGAAATCGGGGCGGCGTTGCGGAAATGCGGTGTTGCCGCCAGCGGCACATGGCTTTCGCCGGTCAGCAGGCCGGAGGTCGGGTCGAAGCCGATCCAGCCGGCGCCCGGAAGATAGACCTCGCACCAGGCGTGCAGATCGGTGAAGTCGACGGCGGTTCCGGCCGGACCGTCAAGCGCGACAAGATCTGGCTTGAGCTGGATCAGGTAGCCGGAGACGAAACGTGCGGCGATGCCCAGGTTCCTGAAGATCTGCACCAGCAGCCAACTTGAATCGCGGCAGGAGCCCTTGGCGGGGGCCAACGTTTCCTCCGGCGAGAACACGCCGGTTTCCATGCGCACGATGTAGGCGATCTCGCGCTGCAGGCGGGCGTTGAGGTCGACGAGGAAATTGACCGTATTGGGCGCACTGCGATCGACGGTTTTCAGGAAGGCCGAGAGCAGCGGCCCCGCCGGCTCCGGTGTCCGGTAGATGGCGAGGTCGTCCCTGATCTCTTCCGGATACTCGAACGGAAATGCCTCGGCCGAAGGCTCGACGAAGAAATCGAACGGATTGTAGACCGTCATGTCGGCGACGAGGTCGACCTCGATCTTCAGTTCGCTCACCGGCTCGGGGACGACGAAGCGGGCGAGGAAGTTGCCGTAGGGATCCTGCTGCAGATTGACGAAATGGTTCGCCGGCTCGACCTTGAGCGAATGGCTGAGCACCTTGGTGCGGGAATGCGGCGCCGGCTGCAGCCTGATGATTTGAGGGCCGAGAACCACCGGCCGGTCGTATTTGTAGTGGGTCAGGTGGTAGACGGCTGCCAGAATTGCCATGGGGCCCCGGAGGTCGGCGTTTTAGCTGGCCGAACCCTGACACATCTGGGCGCCGATCTCCAAGCGGATGTTGCGACAATCTCGTCATCCCAGGGCGGAGCGACGCAAAGCGGCGCGCAGACCCTGGGATCCATGCCGCGACTCTAGCCAAGCAATACAGCGGCGCGGAATGAAGCTATCTTGTTGGCGGCAGACACAGGGATGATCTCCACCGCGGCAGCGCTCATAGGTCGCGGCATGGATCCCAGGGTCTTCGCGACGTCGCTTCGCGACTGCTCCGCCCTGGGATGACGAAGAGTGCATTGGGTCTCAGAAAAAGGCCTGTATCCCCGTCTGCGCCCGCCCGAGGATCAGCGCGTGCACGTCATGCGTGCCTTCATAGGTGTTGACCGTCTCCAGGTTCTGCGCGTGGCGCATGACGTGATAGCCGATCTGGATGCCGTTGCCGCCATGCATGTCGCGGGCCTGGCGGGCGATGTCGAGGGCCTTGCCGCAATTGTTGCGCTTGACGATCGAGATCATCTCCGGCGCCATCTTGCCTTCGTCCAGCAGCCGCCCGACGCGCAAGGATGCCTGCAGCCCGAGCGCGATCTCGGTCTGCATGTCGGCGAGCTTCTTCTGGAAAAGCTGCGTGCCGGCGAGCGGCTTGCCGAACTGCTTGCGGTCGAGGCCATACTGGCGGGCACGGTGCCAGCAATCTTCAGCGGCACCCATCGAGCCCCAGGAAATGCCGAAGCGGGCCCGGTTGAGGCAGCCGAACGGGCCCTTCAGCCCGGAGACATTGGGCAGCAGCGCGTCTTCGCCGACCTCGACGCCCTCCATCACCACCTCGCCGGTGATCGAAGCGCGCAGCGACAGCTTGCCGCCGATCTTCGGCGCCGAAAGCCCCTTGATGCCCTTTTCCAGCACGAAGCCACGGATCTCGTCCTTGCCGTTCTCGCCCTTCAACTTCGCCCAGACGACGAACACGTCGGCGACCGGCGCGTTGGAAATCCACATCTTGGAGCCGGAAATCCTGTAGCCGCTGGCGGTCTTCTCGGCGCGGGTCTTCATGCCGCCAGGATCGGAGCCGGCATCCGGCTCGGTCAGGCCGAAACAGCCGATCCACTCGCCGCTGGCGAGCTTGGGCAGGTACTTCCTGCGCTGTGCGTCGGAGCCATAGGCATGGATCGGATACATCACCAGCGACGACTGCACCGACATCATCGAGCGATAGCCGGAATCGACACGCTCGACTTCGCGCGCGACCAGTCCGTAGGTGACATAGTTGGCCCCGAGCCCGCCGAATTCCTCCGGAATGGTGATGCCAAGAAGGCCGGCCTCACCCATCTCGCGGAAGATCGCCGTGTCGAAGGTCTCGTTGAGGTAGGCGTCCTCGATGCGCGGCGCCAGCTTGTCGGCGGCGAAGGCCGCCGCGCCGTCGCGCACCATGCGCTCGTCTTCCGAAAGCTGGTCCTCGATCAGGAACGGGTCTTCCCAGACGAATGCATTCTTGTCGGCGGCCATGGCTCTCGATCCTCAAAACGGCTGTAGCCCGGCTTATCGGCCCGCGGTATGAAAAAATCAAACGAAATTGCTTCTCCGATCAATTAGCATTAGGAATGGATCATGAGTGTCCAGCGCCGCCTTTTGCCCAACATCAGCGCCCTTGCCGCCTTCGAAGCTGTGGCCCGTCTTGGCAGTTTCACCGCCGCCGCTCAGGAGCTCGATCTGACCCAGGGCGCGGTCAGCCGGCAGATCAAGTTGTTGGAGGATCAGTTTGGACGCCGGCTGTTCGAACGCGACAGCCGCAATGTCCGGCTGTCGACGGCGGGAGAAATCTACGCCGAGGCGGTGCGTGCCGCGCTTGGCCAATTGCGGGATGCCGCGCTTGGATTGATGAGCAATCGGCATAGCGGCATCCTGAACCTTGCCATATTGCCGACCTTCGGCACGCGCTGGCTGATGCCGATGATCCCCGATTTCGTGGAAAACAATCCCGACATCACCATCAACTTCGTCACCCGTGTCGGCCGCTTCGACTTCGCCCGGGAAAGGCTGGATGCCGCCATCCACTACGGCCTGCCGGACTGGCCGGAGGCCGACTCCACGCTCCTGGTGTGCGAGCCAGTGGCGCCGGTGGTATCGCCCGAATTCCTCGCCGGCCGCGCCGTCTCCACGCCGGCCGATATCGGCCGCCTGCCGCTGCTGCACATGGCGACGCGCCCCGGCGCCTGGACCGAATGGTTCGAGCACCAGGGCCTGAGCGCGCCGACCGGACCAGGCATGCAGTTCGAGCAGTTCGGCACCGCCGCCCAGGCCTGCATGGCGGGGCTCGGCGTGGCGCTGTTGCCCCTACTGCTCATCGCCGGCGAATTGCAGCGCGGCCAGCTTGTGACGGCGCCCGGCCAACCGATGCAAAGCCGCAGCGCCTATTACCTCGTCGTTCCCCATGACAAGCGCGGCTATCCACCGGCTGCCAGTTTTCGAGACTGGCTGCTGGGCCAGATCGAGAAGGAGCCGGCTGTCCTGGCGTGGTAGCTACTTGCGCCTCAGCGCGTCCGCCAGCGCCGCGCCGAATGCGCCTTGCTGGGCCGGCCGCTCCGGCTGGCGCTGGGGTGCTGGCGAGCGTGGCGCCGGCCTGCCGCCGCCATTGTCGCGCGGCCCGCCTTTCGATCCGCCGCCCTCGCCGCCGTCCTTGCGCATGGAGAGCCCGATGCGCTTGCGCTTGATGTCGACGTCGACGACGCGCACCTTGACCACGTCGCCGGCCTTGACCACCTCATGCGCGTCCTTGATGAACCGGTCGGCCAGCTGCGAGACATGCACCAGCCCGTCCTGGTGCACGCCGATATCGACGAAGGCCCCGAAGGCCGCGACATTGGTGACGGTCCCCTCCAGCAGCATGCCGGGCTTCAAATCCTTGATGTCGTCGATGCCGTCGGCGAAGGTCGCCGTCTTAAAGCCGGGGCGCGGGTCGCGGCCGGGCTTTTCCAGCTCCGCCAGGATGTCGCGGACCGTCGGCAAGCCGAAGCGCTCATCGACGAACACGCGCGGATCGAGCGCCTTGAGTGCGGCGCTGTCGCCCATCAGCGCGCGCACATCGCGCCCGCAGGCTGCGACGATCTTTTTCGCCACGCCATACGCCTCGGGATGCACCGCCGAGGCATCGAGCGGCTCGGTGCCATTTGGAATGCGCAGGAAGCCGGCGGACTGCTCGAAGGCGCGCGGTCCCAGGCGGGGCACCTTGAGCAGATCCTTGCGGCTGGCGAACGGTCCCGTCGCGTCGCGGTGCGCGACGATAGCATCGGCGAGTGACGCGCCAAGACCTGAAACGCGCGCCAGGAGCGGCGCCGAGGCAGTGTTGAGATCGACGCCGACGGCATTGACCGCGTCCTCGACCACCGCTTCCAGCGAGCGGCCAAGCCGGTACTGGTCGACATCGTGCTGGTACTGGCCGACGCCGATCGACTTCGGTTCGATCTTGACCAGTTCGGCCAGCGGATCCTGCAGCCGCCGCGCGATCGACACCGCACCGCGCAACGATACGTCAAGGCCGGGGAATTCGGCCGCCGCCGTCGCCGAGGCCGAATAGACCGAGGCACCTGCCTCGCTGACGATCACCTTGAGCGGCTTGGGGCCTGAACCGGCGGGCATGTCGGACAGCATGTCCGCCACCAGCTTTTCCGTCTCGCGGCTGCCGGTGCCGTTGCCGATCGAAATCAGCTCCACCTTGTGCTGGCGGACCAACGCCGCGAGTTCCGTCTGCGTGCCACGCACATCGTTCCTCGGCGGGAACGGATACACCGTCGTCGTCGCTACCAGCTTGCCGGTGCCGTCCACCACGGCGACCTTGACGCCGGTGCGGATGCCGGGATCGAGCCCCATCGTCGGCCGCGAGCCGGCCGGAGCTGCCAGCAGCAAATCCTTGAGATTGCGGGCAAAGACATGGATCGCCTCTTCCTCGGCCCGCTCGCGCAGGTCACGCATCAAATCGAGCGTCAGGTGCAGCAACAGTTTTATGCGCCATGTCCAACCGGCCACCTCCATCAGCCAGCGGTCGCCCGGCAGGCTGCCGCCGATCGCGTAGGCATTGGCGATCATCCGTTCGACCGGCTTTACAGGCGAGGCGTCGTCGGCATCGACCTCGATGTCGAGCGACAGCACCTCTTCGTTGCGGCCGCGCAGCATGGCCAGCGCGCGGTGGCTGGGCACCGTCGCCCAGCGCTCGACATGGTCGAAATAGTCGGAGAACTTGGCGCCGGCCTCCTGCTTGCCGTCGACCACCCTGGCCCGCAGGAAGGCGCGTTCCTTCATGTAGCCGCGCAGCTTGCCGACCAGATCGGCATTCTCGGCGAACTGCTCCGAGAGGATATCGCGGGCGCCTTCGAGCGCCGCCTTGGCGTCGGCCACGTCCTCGGAGATGTAGGCCAGCGCCGCCTCGGCGGGCACCAGCGAGCGGTCCGCCAGGATCGCCGCGGCCAGCGGTCCCAATCCGCGCTCGCGGGCGATCTCGGCCTTGGTGCGGCGCTTGGGCTTGTAGGGCAGGTACATGTCCTCGAGCTCCGCCTTGGTGGTGGCGGCGGCGATCTTGGTCTCAAGCTCCTCCGTCAGCTTGCCCTGTTCGCGGATCGAGCCGAGGATGGTGTCGCGGCGGGCGTCCAGCTCGCGCAGGTAGGCGAGCCGCTCGGCAAGGTCGCGCAGTTGCGTGTCGTCCAGCCCGCCCGTCGCCTCCTTGCGGTAGCGCGCCACGAACGGCACCGTCGCGCCCTCGTCGAGCAGTTCGATCGCCGCGGCCGCCTGTTCGGGCCGCGCCTTGATCTCGGCCGCGATGATGGCTGCGATGCGCTTGATGTCGGATGCCATGTCGTTCCTGCTGTCGTCGAAAAGAGCGGCGACCATAGGCGCAGACGTTCACTCCGCCAACCGCGACGTTTTCAACCGTCACAGGCGGTCCACAAGAAACCATGCGGCAGCTGACCGCGCCTGACGGCTCAGACCAGTCGCGTCAGCGCCTCGAAGAAAGCGACGATTTCGAGATCAAGCGAGTCATCGACCGGTTCCGGCTGCGACGACATCTTGGCAATGACCACTTCCGCCTTCGGGTCGACATAGAGCCACTGGCCATGGATGCCGATGCCGCAATAGGCGCTGCTCGGCTTGCCCGACTGGTACCATTTGTTCCGATAACGGCCCTGTGGAAACAGCGGAAGCATCGCGCCGCGCTGCCAGGCCTCCGAACTGCCTCCGGTCGCAACCGTATCGCGCACCCACGCCTCCGGCACGACCTGCCGGCCATTGGCCATGCCGCCCTGCCGCATCATCTCGCCGATGCGCGCGAGGTCGCGCGGCGTCACCGAAATGCCGCCGGCGGTGCGCGCCGTGCCTTCCATGTCGACGCCGATCGAAGCCTCGCTGACGGCCCCCAGCGGCAACCACAGTCTGTCGCGCATCAGGTCGGCGAAGCGCTGGCCGGAAGCGCGTTCGAGCAACAGGCCGAGCAGGTCGGAATTGGGCGAACGGTAGCGGAAGGTCTGGCCATGCGGCTCGGCAAGCCGCTGCAGGGTCAGGATGAATTCGCGCAGGCTTTCCGTGCCGCCGCCCGGGTTCCACAGCGTGGCGCGGCGATAGCGTGCGAAGGCGCTTTCCGGATCGAGATAGGCCTCCTCGAAATCGAGGCTGACGCTCATGTCGAGCACATGCCGCACGCTGGCCTCGCCATAGGCCGTGCCCACCGCCTCCGGGATGTATTGCGTCACCGGCGCCTCCGGATCGAACACGCCCTCGCCTTCCAGTATGCCGGCAATGATCGCCGTCACCGATTTGCTGATCGAGAAGATGATGTGGCGGGCGCCGAAATCCATATGCGGCGCGAACCAGTCGCCGATGATCTTGCCGCCTTTCATGACCGTCAGCGCGTCGGTGCTGGAACGCACGAGGAATTCGGCCACGGTCTCGGGCGCACTGGCAAGCGAAACCTTTTCGCCGAGCAGGCCACCCAGGTCTCGCACGGGCTCTTCGCCGCCGCCCGGCGCTGCCATCACCCGCGCTGTCGGCACCAGTTCGCCGAGGTTCTGGAAGGACCATCGGTTGAATGGATTTTCGCGCCAGTTGGCGAGCAGCACCTCATTGCGGCGGAAGCCGTAGCGGGTCTCGAACGCGGTCTTGCCGGTCATGGCGTTTTTCCTTCCAGGTCGTCTCTTGAGGGGCTCAGCGCAGGGCGGCGGCGATGGCGTGCACGGCCTTCAGCGTTGCCACCGAATAGGCGAGATTGCTGAAATCCGGCCACGTCGAAAGCTTCACCACGACCATTCCTGTGTTCCAGTCGATGTGGATGATCTGCCCGAACACGCCCCGGCACATCAGCGCGCGCGAGCTGGGATTCTCGATCCAGAACTGGTTGCGGTAACTGCCCTCGGGCATGCTGGCGGAGAAATCCGGGCCGTGCCTGCCGTTGCGTGTCGCCTCGATCCAGGCCGCCGGCACGATGCCGCCGCCATTGTCGAGGATCATCTGGCCAAATCGGCCATAGTCGCGGAGCGTCGCGTTGAAGCCGCCGTCGGCGAGCGCATAGCCGGCGCTGTCGACGGTGAAGCAGGCGCTTTCGTCGGCACCGAGCTTCTGCCAGAGCTCTTCGGAAACCAGTTGCGCCAGCCGCTTGCCGGTCACCCGTTCCATGATGAAGGCGAGCACGTCGGTCTCTATCGAGCGGTACTCGAACTTTACTCCGTGCGGACGGACCGTGTCTTTCAACCCGAGGATCAGCTCGAACAAATGCGAGGGCCAGCGGAAGTCCGGATCGCTGCCCGGCGGCACCGGCTTCCAGCCCGTGGCGACATCGACCTGGCCGATATCGGAATAGCGGTCGGTATATTCCTCGGAAAAGCGCACGCCCGTCGTCATGTCGAGCACATGCTGGACGCTAGCGCCGGCCCAGCCTGTGGCGCCGAGTTCCGGCAGGTAATCGGTGACCGGCCGGGTGGGATCGATCAGCCCGCGCCCGGCCAATATGCCGAACACCGCACCAGTGATCGATTTGGCCATCGACTGCGAGAGATGCAGCGTGCGCTCGTCCATGCCGTTGAAATAGCGCTCATAGGCGATCTTGCCGTCCTTGAGCACCAGGAACCCGTCCGTATAGGTCTCGTCGAGCAACCCCGCGAGCGTCGAAGGCCTGCCCTCGCTGTCCTTGACCGGCAGTCCGTCGAGATCGACCTCGGCGCGTTCGAGACGATGGCGATGGCCATTGCCACGCCAGACTTCGGCGGTCGGCAGGATTTCCCTGATGTGCTGAAACGCCCAGCGGTTCCATGGCGGCCGATCCCAGTCGAGCCTTGGCGGCACCATGGCGGGCGGCGAGCCCTGCATGACCGGCGGCCGCGGATCGCTGCTGCGGTAGGAATTCATGAAAGGCCATTCCCGGAAAGAAAAGACCCGGCGGCGTGTGCCGCCGGGTCCGTCATGCAGCGATTACTTCTGCAGTTCGGTCCAGATCTTGGTGTAGATGTCCTGGATTTCAGGCGCACACATCTTCTGGAATTCGCCCTGTGGCTTCGCGGCGGCCGGAATGACGACTTCCGGCGCATCCTTCATGTCGGCCGGCATGTATTTGTCCGAGCCGGTGATGGCATTGGCGTAGCGGTGGAAGGCCGAGAGGCCGGCTGCGTTTTCCGGATCCATGATGAAGTTCTGGAACAGCTTGGCGTTGTCGACATTCTTGGCTTCCTTGAGAACGACGACGTTGTCGCTCCACAGGCCGTAGCCTTCCTTCGGATAATTGTAGTGGATGGCCGGATTGGCCAGTCGCTGGCGCAGCGCAGAGCCGTTCCAGTCGCTGGTGGCCTTGAAGTCGCCGGCGCCCATCTTCTCGATGGTGTTGTATTCCATGGCGATCCAGTTCGGCTTGGCCGCGACGAGCGTGTCACGCACCTTCTTCAGCACCGCCTTGTCGTCGGTGCACTGCTGGCCACCGACATATTTGATCGCGGCGAAGATGACGTCATTCATCTCGGGAACGACGTTGACCTTGCCCTTCAGCTCGTCGGGCGTGTTGAAGATGATGCCCCAGCTGTCGGCCGGTCCCTTGTAGGCATCGGTGTTAACGACGACGCCCACCGTGCCCAGCGCCCACGGCACCGAATATTTGCGGCCGGGATCGAAATCTGGATTGGCCCATTCCGGCGCCACATTCTTGAAGTTCTCCATCTTGCCCGGGTCGGTTTCGAGCACAAGCCCTTCCTTGATCCAGATCGGAACATAGGTCTGCGAGGGCACGGCGATGTCGAAGCCGGTGCCGCCCTGGCGAACCTTGGCGAGCGCGGTGTCGTTGGAATCGTAGTCGGTGATCGTGACCTTGATGTTGTACTTCTGCTCGAACTTCTTGATCACGTCAGGGCTGGTGTAGTTGCCCCAATTGTAGATGTTGAGCACGCCGTCGGCGCGGGCGAGGCCCGTCGAAGCGAGCAACGCCAACCCCATGGCGGTTGCTGTTGTCTTCCAGTTCATGGTTTTAACTCCCATTGTCGGTTTCAGTCTCGTTTCCTGCTGACGAAGAAAAACAACGTGACGATCGCGACCGAAAGCAGCAGGAAGGCGGTCGATATCGCGTTGATCTCGGGTGTGATGCCGCGGCGGATCTGGCCGAGCATGTAGGTCGGCAGCGTATCCTGGCCGCCGGATTTGACGAACTCGGTGATGACGACGTCGTCGAGCGAGATGACGAAGGCCAGCATCAGTCCAGCAAGGATGCCAGGCCACAACAGCGGCAGTGTGATGCGGCGGAAGGTCTTCCACGGCGTCGCGTAGAGATCGGCGGCGGCACGCTCCAGCGTCAGGTCCATATTCTCCAGCCGCGCCCGGATCGGCAGGTAGGCGAAGGGAATGCAGAACGCCGTATGCGCGGCGATCAGGTAGCCGAGGCCGGAATAGCCGGTGAAGATCTTGATGCGCGAGAAGAAGATCAGCAGCGCCACGCCGGTGACGATCTCGGGCACCATCAACGGCTGGTTGATCGCCGCATATTTGAAGGTGAGGCCGGGATAAGAGGCGGTGCGTGTGGTGGCAAGCGCCGCCATGGTGGCGAATATGGTCGACAGCACCGCAGCGATGGCGCCGATCTGGAAGGATCGCAGTGTCGCGTCGATGACCTGCGTGTTCTGGTATGCCGACTGGAACCACTTCAGCGAAAAGCCGCCCCATTCCGACGTCGAGCTTGCCGCATTGAAGGCATAGACCACCAGCACCGCGATCGGCAGGTAAAGCACGACGAAACAGGTCGCCGCGATCGCGGTGAAGCCAGGCTGGTGCTTGATGGAGAAGTTGCTAGCCATGACGCACCCCCGACTTGCCGGCATTGCGCACATAGGCAAGCAGCGCCACCATGACGATGATCATCACGGTGATCGACAGAGCCGAGCCGAGCGGCCAGTTTCGGCCCTGCCCGAACTGCAATTCGATCAGGTTGGACAGCATCATGTTCTTGCCGCCGCCAAGCACGCTCGGCGTCACATAGGCGCCAAGGGCCGGGATGAAGACCAGGATGGAACCGGCTATGACGCCCGGCTTGACCAGGGGGAAAATGATGCGCCGCAGCACCCGGAAACGCGTCGCGTAGAGGTCGTAGCCGGCTTCGACCAGCCGAAAATCGAGCTTCTCCATGCTGGCATAGATCGGCAGCACCATCAGTGGCAGGTAGACATAGGCCATGCCGATCAGGATCGCCGTGTCGGTGTAGAGGAT
Source organism: Mesorhizobium sp. B2-4-17 (assembly GCF_006441275.1). Classification (NCBI taxonomy): domain Bacteria; kingdom Pseudomonadati; phylum Pseudomonadota; class Alphaproteobacteria; order Hyphomicrobiales; family Phyllobacteriaceae; genus Mesorhizobium; species Mesorhizobium sp. B2-4-17. The sequence goes on from NZ_VFUX01000032.1 coordinate 34,462, forward strand.
CTGAATCGGCGCCGAGATGATGCCGAGCTTCAAAAGGATCGTGTTGACGATGCCTTCGTTGCGGATGATCTGCAGCACGGCGAAGGTGCGGATCAGAAGGTTGGTCCAGAACGGAATGGTGATCAGGAACAGCCAGAGGTCTCGGGTCTTTTCGCTACGTGTCGCCATGAAATAGGCGGTCGGGAACCCAAGCGCCAAGGTGGCGATCGTTGTCACGACGGCAAGCTTGATGGAGCGCAGGAAGATGGTGACATGCGCCGCCGCGAGCGAAAGCGTATCGTCGAAAATGTCGCGTTCCAGGAGCACCGACGTCCAGGCGTCGGACGAGAACTGCCATTTCACGTCGCCATAGGCGCCGGGCGTCAGGAAGGAATAGACGAGAACGATCAGCAACGGGCCGGTCGCGGCCAGGAAAATGACCAGCAGTGCTGGCGCTGACAAGAGCCAGCGGTCACGGACATCGCGCCGTTCCGCCGCCTTGGCGACTTCTTCCGCAGTGGCCATCAGTCCCTCAGCACTTGCGCGGCGTCGTTGCCGATCATGATGCCGACCTTGTCGCCGCGCTCGAAACCGCAGCCGGCGCTGCGCGTATTCTGCTGGCGCACGGTGAAGGCCTCGCCGCTGTCGAGCTGGACATGAATATGCGTATCGGTGCCGAAATAGACGATGTTTTCGACCATGCCCGACAACTCACCCTTGTCCTTCGTCAGCTTGGCGTGCTCGGGCCGTACCACCACGGTGGCATTGTCCTTGGGCTGGAAGCCTTCGGCAACGGTTGCTTCGATCGTCGTGCCCGATTTGAGCGTCGCGCGTGCCTTGCCATTGCCGATGCCCGATATGGCGGCGGTGAGGAAGTTGGTTTCACCGATGAAGTCGGCGACGAAACGTTCCGCCGGCTTGTCGTAAATGTCCCAGGGCGAGCCGACCTGCAGGATCTTGCCCGACGACATCACAGCGATGCGGTCCGACATCGTCAGCGCTTCTTCCTGGTCATGGGTGACGAAGATGAAGGTGATGCCGGTCTCATGCTGCAGCCGCTTCAACTCGATCTGCATCTCCTTGCGCAGCTTGTAGTCGAGTGCCGAGAGCGGTTCGTCGAGCAACAGCACTTTCGGCTGCGGCGCAAGCGCCCGGGCCAGCGCCACGCGCTGCTGCTGGCCGCCGGAAATCTGGCCTGTGCGGCGGCCCGCCAGGGCCTCCATCTTGACCAGCTTGAGCATCTCGGCGACGCGCGCCTTGATCTCGGCCCTGGGCTTGCCCAGCATCTCCAGGCCGAAGCCGATATTGTCGGCCACCGTCATGTGCGGGAACAACGCATAGGACTGGAAGACGGTATTGACCGGCCGCTTGAAGGGCGGCAACGGCGCGATGTCCTGGCCGTAGAGCAGAATCTCGCCGGCGGTTGGAAAGTCGAAGCCGGCGATCAGACGCAGCAACGTTGTCTTGCCGCAGCCGGACGGTCCCAGAAGCGTGAAAAACTCGTTCTCGCGGATGGATACCGAGACCTTGTCGAGGGCCGCGACCTGCCCCTCACCCGATCCGAAAATTTTGCTGACGTTTACTACTTCAATCGCATTCCGATCCGGTTTGTCCGGCACGATTACGCCTCACTGTTGACCCCGCTCTTGCTGGCGGAGCTTTCCCCTGTTGGATGTGAACACATGGCCGGTAGGTTGGCAAGCCCGGCATTGAATCACAGTTCAGTCAGTCATTTCTGGCTTGGCAGGCCCCATGCCAATGTCAGGCTTGATAGGTAACCTTCCCGCCGCAGATCGTCGTTGCCGGCCGCACCTTGTGCAGGTCTGCCGGCGCGGCCTTCTCGATATCGGCCGACAGGACGACCAGATCCGCCATGTAGCCGGGCTTGAGCATGCCCTTGCGATGCTCGGCGAATTCGGCATAGGCGCCTTCTACCGTGTAGGCGGCGAGCGCTTCGTGCAGCGAGAAGCTCTGGTCCGGGTCGCTTTCTGCCCATGGTTTGCGCAGCACTGCCGCCTGAATGCCCAGGATCGGGTCGACCGGCGACACCGGCCAGTCCGAGGCGAAGACGACATGCGCGCCGGCGTTCTTCAAGGTACGCCAGGCATAGCTCAGCGGCCAGCGAGCCGGGCCGATACGCGACACGGTCGGCTCCAGCGGGAAATCCATGGCGCCGGGCGGATGCGGCGGCTGCATGGAAGCGATGACGCCGAGTTCGGCGAAGCGCGGCACGTCCGATGTGGTGGTGACCTCGATGTGTTCGATGCGATGCCGGCTATCGCGCTTGCCATTGGCCTTTTGCGCCGCCTCGTAGCCGTCGAGCACGGCACGCACCGCGCCATCGCCGATCGAATGTACCGCGATCTGCAGCCCGCGCTTGTCGATGGCGGCGGCGAGGTCAATAAACTGTTGCGGCGTGAACAGCGGCTCGCCGATCCAGTCGGGACGGTCGGCATAAGGCTCGATCATGACAGCCGTCCAGGAATCCAGCACCCCGTCGTAGAACACTTTGACCATGCCCGACGACAGCCACTCGCTGTCGAAGCGTTCGGCCATCTCGGATGCCTTGTCGAGCATGTCGAGCGTCATGAAATTCTTGTAGTGGAACGGTATCTGCACACGGCAGGGCAAGCCTTCCTCGGCCTCGATCTCGGCCAGCAGTTCGAGCTGGTAGAGATTGCCGTCCATGTTCTGGATCGAGGTGATGCCGTGGCGCGCGCACCAGGCAAGCCCTCGCCGCATCATGTCACGGTCGAAGGCGCGCTCTTCCGCCGACGGCATCGGGTCCGGCTCGCCGCCGGTCGCCAGCCCCAGCCTCACGCGGCTTTCGCCGGCAAGGTCGAGCACCGGGCCGAAAGCTTCGCCCTCGCGCAATTCGCCATTGGCCAGGCCGTCCTTGCCCATGACGATCTCGTTGCCCGGGCCAAGCGCGCGTCCATGCAGAATGCCGGCCATGTCCAGCGCCTTGGTGTTGGCCCACATCGTGTGGTGGTCGGGCGCGGCCATGACGAAGGGCCGGTCCGGCAGGATAGTGTCGAGATGATGGCGCGTCACCCGCTCGTCGCCGAGCACGGTATAGTCGACGCCCTGCCCGACCAGCATTTTCGCGTCGGGATGTGTCGATGCGTAGTCGCGGATCGCCTTTTGCAGCGCCTCGAAGCCGTGGACGCCCGAAAGCTGCAGATGGGCAATCTCGGCCGCACCCGAGAAAAGATGCATATGGGCTTCGATGAAACCCGGGAGCACCGAACCGCCCTTGGCGTCGACAACCCTGGTGCCCGGTCCCTTGAACTCTTCGACGGAGGCGCGGCTACCGATGGCGATTATGGCACCGTCCTTGACGGCAACAGCCTCGGCGGCGGGATTGTCATCGTCCATGGTTAGCACATGACCATTGATGACGATCAGATCCGCATTGTGACCCGCATCCGTGACAGACATCGCGACTCCGCGCTTTTGACGACTGACTGAGACCGGCAACTCCGCGTCCAACCACCTGCCGCTCCGTTGGAGCGGTGCCATGGGACAAAGAATGATGCCAGCGCGCTGTCCTCGAAATTCCCCTTGTTATCCCTGAAGACAGCGTGGATAAAAGAATGCGACTAATTATTCGCGTTTGTCAACATGCGGAATTTGGAATGTATTGTGGACAGCATGCTCCGCTTGTGTTGAGACCGGGCGGGGAACGGGGATATCAAGCAGTGAAGCGCAGTCTCGACCGCAAAACCAGGATAGCGCTCGAACCACGCAAGCAGCCGCGGCAACAACGGTCTAGCAAGGTGGTCGACCGGATTCTCGACGCGGCGCTGATCTTGACGCGGGAGCAAGGAACCAAGACGCCGACGACGCTCGCCATTGCGCAGCGCGCGGGCTTGTCGGTCGGTTCGGTCTACCAATACTTTCCCAACAAGGAAGCCATTCTTCTGGACCTCGCGCGGCGCTGGCTATCCTCTTTTCCCGAGGTGATCGCGAAACGCATCAAGGTCCCCCCGCCCACCAACCGCGAAGAGTTTCGGCGCGAAGTGCGCAAGCTCTTCGCCGACACGTCCAGGCTCTATCTCGACAACGCCACCCTGATGCCAGTGATCGAGGCGATCTCGGGCAATGCCGACCTCAGGCCGATCCAGAACGAATATGACGACCAGATCATCGCCCTCTACGCCGCATGGCTGCAGCATGTGAACCCGGCTCTCGAAGGCAAGATCGCCAGCCGGCTCGGCGTGGTGATGATGGAGGTCGGGCACGTCTGCCGGCTCGTCGGGCTGAAAAAGGATCGCCGGACATTCGACCTCATCGAGGACGATGTGGAAACCATGTGGCTCGCTTTGGTGAACCCCTATCTCAACCTTGACTGAATTTCGCACTTCGAGAGGAATTTTATGAAGACTATCTATTCGCCGCTTCATGCCGGCCACGCTGGCCAGATGGAACTAGTCACCTCAGCCATCGTGCCGGGTTTCGAAAAGCCTTCGCGTGCCGAGTTCATCAAGGCGCGGGTCGAAAGCGAGAAACTCGGCCCGATCATCGCGCCAGTCGAGCACGATCTTGCCGCCGCCAAGCGCGTCCACAGGGCCGACTACATCGATTTCCTGCCAACGGTCTGGCCGCAATGGACGGCTGAGGGCCACACAGGCACCGCCATGCCCTTCACATGGCCGACGCGCGGCCTGCGCGGCGACGTGCCGCCAAAGCGCATCGACGCCCTGCTCGGCTACTATTCCTTCGACGGCGGCGCCACCTTCGTCGCGGGGACCTGGGCCGCGATCAAATCCTCCTACGACGTGGCGTTGACCGCCGCCGGTCTGGTCAAGGACGGCGAGAGGTCGGCCTTCGCGCTTTGCCGCCCGCCCGGTCACCATGCCGGCGCCGGCTTCATGGGCGGCTACTGCTACATCAACAACGCCGCCGTCGCCGCGCAATGGTTCCTTGATCAGGGCGCCAAGCGCGTCTCCATCCTCGACGTCGACTACCACCATGGCAACGGCACCCAGGAGATCTTCTATGACCGGGCTGACGTGCAGGTTCTCAACCTGCATGGCGATCCGATGGTCGAATATCCGTTCTTCCTCGGCCATGCCGACGAACGCGGCGCAGGCGCGGGCGAAGGCTTCAACATCAACTATCCCATGCCCTTCGGCACCGGCTGGGACGCCTGGAACGCATCGCTGGAGGACGCCTGCGCCAGGCTTGCCGCCCATGCGCCGGATGTCGTCGTCGTCTCGCTCGGCGTCGACACGTTCGAGAAGGACCCGATCAGCCAGTTCAAGCTGACATCCGCCGACTATCCCAAGATCGGCCAGCGCATCGCCAAACTCGGCCTGCCGACGCTGTTCGTCATGGAAGGCGGCTATGCGGTCGAGGAGATCGGAATCAACGCCGTCGGCGTGCTGACCGGCTTCGAGGACCGGTAAGCCTGCCGGCTGATCGGCTGACAATGACGGGTGAGGCAGGAAAGGGCGGTGGGTCCGCCCTTTTTTCGCGAGCTACATTGCGATGCCGGCGCTCGGCTTCGCCATCTGCGCGGCCGCCTTGCGCGACCGTCCGAGATAATAGACCGCCGCCGCCGCGATGACGCCGGCGGCCAGGATGCCCGCCGCCAGAAGCGGCCGGTACCAGAACCAGGCGATCGCGATCGTCGTCGCGCCGACCAGGATCGCCAGGAAGAAGGCGATGATACCGGTTCCCATCCGCGCCATGCTGCCGAGGAACGGAATGACGTCGAGGATCACGCCGATCGGGCCGAAGAACAGGGCAAAGCCGATGGTCAGCAGCAGCAGGCCGGCACCACGCAGCAGCCAGGTGATCAGCGTGTTGACGCTGACCGCTTCGGCGAACATCTTGTCGGCCGGCACCGTCCCGGTGTCGACCATCAGCAACGCATCGCCCGCCTGCGTCTGGTACGGCTCGAACCGGCTGCCGGCCTGACGCGCCACGATGCTGACCGCGCCAAGCGACGCCAATTGATAGCCGATGCGGTAATCGCCCAGCGCTGGCGATGTGTTGTCGCTGCCGAGATAGATCTTGCCATCGACGATGCTGAGCGGCTTCGTCCCGGTATAGGCGGCCTTGATCGCCGCCGCCTGATTGGCCGACAGCGAATAGTCCTTGTCACCTTCGATACGATCGAGCACCGGCTTGTCCAGATCGAAGGCGACGAGCTTGCCCTGTGGAATCTGGAAGGCGCGGCTGTGGATCGCCATCGGCGGATTCTGGTGGCCGTCCGGCTTCTTGAAATCCGACGAATCGATCTGGCTGTGGTCCCACACCCGCGAATAGCTGTAGGTGGTTTGCGTCTCCTCGCCACCGCCAAGCTTCTTGGTGGTCTCGGATTTGGACTGTTCCTTCCACTGATACATCTGGACGGTGCGCGACAGGCGTAGCCCCTGCGCGGCAATGCCGAAATCCGGGTCCGCCAGACCGCCGTCCGCGGTCACCGGACCACTGACATGCACAAGCTTGCCGTCATTACCGGCATCGACGCTGTCGGCGTTCACCGAGACGACGGCGCCGGCGCCTTCGGCCAGCGAGCGCGCCGTCTGCACCGCGCGGCCCTCGTTCCAGAACAACCCGACCACCATCAGCACGATCAGCAGCAGGCCGACGATGACCCCGCCGACCGCGCGCTTGATCCGCCCGAACCACGAGACGGATGTAACTTCCCGAAATGAATCGCTCATCGTTTCCCCCGAAACAAACCTCGCCAGGAGCCGAACGGAACCGTCACGGATAACCATATCCGTCCTGCCGATTGCACGCGCGACAGTCGAGGGTGCCCTCCCCTTCGACAGTCGCGAATTTATCGCAACGGAGCCGCCGCCGATATGGCCGGCTTGCACGGTTCCGGCGATTTTCGCACATTGAGAGCCGGGAAAATCCCCCCTGAGTCGCAGGCAGAGTCCGCCGGATTCGATTTTGTCAAATCGCGTTTGATGTCGGATTCATCTGCGGGTAGATTAGACCCGAATCAGCCGGTCCTCGGGGGGCGCGGCGACCACCCAAAGTCTCAAGTTCCGGAATTTTCCGGCGCCAGACGCGGACGGCTTCGCGTTCCCTGAATGGATTCCGTCTGGTTGGGCGCGGCCCCGCGCCTCGTGTGCCTCGTAAAAGTAACGCGCTTTAGGGTTCGGCGGCTGGCTCTCCAGCATCCGGACATCAGAATCGATTCCGGCCAAAAGCAACAGATGAGCAGTCCCGCCGCGCCTCTTCAATCCGACACATTGGGCTCGCGCCTGACGTCGCGCGGTGATCTCACCAGTTTCTTCATGGAGCTGACCGCCGAGATCGGCGCCGACAGCTACATGCTGGTCGCCATCGTCCACGACCAGGACCGCAACGATGCGCGCATCGTCTCTTCGAACTGGATCTTCGATGCCATCGAGCTGATCGGCAAGCGGCTGATCGCCAGCCTCGCCCAGGGTGCCCTCACCGTCGCGCCCGGTTTCCGTCCGAAGCCGCTGGTGGCGGCCAAAGCGCCGGATGCCGACGGACTGGTCTCCGGCGAAGAGGCCCGCCTTCTCGACGTGCTCGGCCATGCCGAGATCTATTCGCTGCGGCTGAATGTCGGCCGCCAGCGCCTGTTCGCCTTGTTCTCGGCGGCGACGGTCGGCCAGATCGACGAGCCGGCGCTGATGAAGGCGCAGCTGAAATGCTGCTATGCGCTCTCGCATATTCCGCAACTGATCGCCGCCGCGGCGATGCAGGATCCCCTGTCGGACCGCGAGCGCGAATGCCTCTTCTGGGTCTCGGAAGGCAAGACCACCGACGAGGTGGCCGTCATCCTTGGCGTCTCCTCCAACACCGTCAACAGCTACATCACCCATGCCATCCAGAAATTCGCGGCCAGCAACCGTGCGATGGCCATCGCCACGGCGATCAGGAGTGGCATCATTTGAAACACGCCGACATCAAGGATGCCGCTGAAGCCCTTTTCAACGAGCAGCACAGCCCGTTCGGCGCCTTCACGCTCGGCTCCGAAACGCATCACGCCGTCACCATTCCCGATGCCGTGCGCCGCTGCCGCTGGATATCAGTCGACATCAACGCCTCGGCCTTCGGCCTGTTCTTCGTCAGCCCGTCGCCGGAACGGGCGCGGTTGGTCCCTTGTTTTGATTCCGACTATCCCGGCATCGCGGTGGCTACGAAGTTCATTTCAGGGGCCAATGGCGAGGAGATCGTGCGCCACACCCGCCTCTCGACGGAACCGCGCTGGTGGTCGGATGACGGTGTCGCGGCGATGGCCGACATGTTCGGCAATTTCGCCTGGACCGGACAAATGGCGCCGCTGACGCCCGGCACAAGCGGCATCGCGTTCCCCGTCCACGCCGATCGCGGCCAATGCGGCCTCGTCGTCTTCCTGGGATCGGAGATCGCGATGACGCAGGATACGCTCTACGATATCCACGCCCGCTGCTTCTCGCTGTTCGCAGCCGTTGCCCGCATTCGCCCGGGCGCCGCCGGCAGGATGCGCGCCATCTCCAAGCGCGAACTCGAATGCCTGAAGCTGACCGCCAACGGCAATACCAGCGAGGAGATCGCGCGGCTCCTGAAACTGTCGGTGCACACCGCCAACCAGTATCTGACCCAGTCAACCCAGAAGCTCAACGCCGTCAACCGCAATCAGGCCGTCGCCAAGGCACTGCGGCTTGGCCTGATCGAATAGCGTTTGCTGTCTGATAGAGCCGGTTCAGAAGGCCAGCGGCTCGACCCTGCGGATACGGGCCTGTTCGATCACAGCCTCCAGCAGCGCCGTATTGTGCTCGGGGTCCTCGCCAGGTTTTTCGAACGACACGTAGTTGACCGCGACCGAGTTGCCGGTCTCGCTCAGCGTCAGCTGGAAATAGACGGTTACCCCCGGTGGCCTGAGTTCCAGATCGAGCACGATGCGCGGGCTGCCGCTCCAGTCGACATGCGCCTCGCCGCCATGGCCTAGCCTGAGCGTGCGCGGATTGAAGAACAACTCCGCTGCTGAATCGACCAGATCCGACAGGCAGGCGAAGTGCTCCAGCCGGATGAAGGCGATATAGTCGGCGACATCGATCAGGCGCAACTCGGCCACGACTTGCTCGATAGCGTTGGCGACGATGATCTCGCGGGATTTTGCGTGCGGTTGGCGGTTCATGAAATCTGTCTGCGCTCAGCCTTTTTCGAGTAGACGATCCGCACCAGTTCGGCGACGGCCTGGTAGAATTGCGACGGGATCACATTATCGACCGAAACTTGCTTGTACATGGAGCGGGCGAGCGCTACGTCCTCGAAGATCGGGATGTTGTTTTCCCTTGCGATCTCGCGGATTTTCAGAGCCACCAGATCCTGCCCCTTGGCCACCACAAGCGGCGCCGAATCCTCGTCGCGCACATATTTCAGCGCGATCGAATAGTGTGTCGGATTGGCGATGATCAGCGTCGCGCGCGGCACCGCCGTCATCATCCGCTTGCGCGCCCGGTCGCGCGCCAGTGAGCGCAGCCGCGACTTTACGATCGGATCGCCCTCGGACTGTTTGAATTCGTCCTTGACCTCCTGCTTGCTCATGCGCAGGTCCTGTTTCCAATGGAAGCGCGACCAGACGAGGTCGATCGCCGCGATCAGACCCATGACGAAGACGATCGCAACCAGGATGTCGACCGCGATGCCGCGGATGACGAGACCGAAGGCGATGGGATTGGTGATCATCCCGTCGAGCAGTTTGCGGTGATCCTCCGACAGCGTGAAGACGAGCACCGCGATGGCGAAGCCCACCTTGGCGAGGGATTTCAGGAACTCGACCCAGCCCTGGGCGCCGAACATCCGGTTCCAGCCCTTGACGATCGAGATGCGCGACATCTGCGGCCTGATCCGCTCGCCGACGAATTGCGGCATGTTCTGGAGCACCGAGGCGCCGATGCCGGCGACGGTCAAAAGCACCAGAAGGCTGACGAGGGCGCGGCCCACTTCCAGCAAGACGATCTTGTAGAGCGCGATGATGTCGGTCTCGGTGTCCATCGGCCAGGCCTCGGGCTTCTCAAGGAACATCGACAGAAACATGCCGAGATTGATGACCGCGTCCTTGGCATAGAAGACGGTGAACACCAGTATCGCGACGTAAGAGGCGAGGAGCGCGGTTTCCCGCGAATGGGGCAGCTTGCCCTGTTCGATCGTGTCGCGGATCTTCTTTTCCGTCGCCTCTTCGGTTTTCGAGTCCTTGTCGGTGGCGTCGGACATGCCTTACGCGGCGTTCTGCGTCGAGGGAAGTTCGAACGCACCTTCGCGCGACAGCCGGATGGTGGTCGTCACGATGGTCTTGCGCGCCGCCATGATGTCGGCGGCAGGGACGCCGTCCGAACCCTGTCCGAGCTCGGCTTCGATCATGCGCCGCGACCGCGCGCCGATCGCCGACAGCACCGCTTCGGCGAGCGCCGCCGAGGTTCCGCGCAGCGCCAGCGTGACAAGCTCGGTCGACAATCCGTCGAACAAAAGCACACGCGCTTTCTGGGTCAGCAGCGGCAGGTCGTCGAAAGCGAAAAGCCGTGCCCGCACACCGTCGAGATCGGGCGTGCCGGCGGCCTCCAGATCCTGCATGACCTCCTCGAGCTGCGGCTTTTCCAGCTCATTGAGCACGCTGGCGACGCGCGCCTGCCCTGCCGAAGTGTCCTTGGTCGAGGTGTCCGACAGCACGCCGGCGCGCAGCCGGTTCTCGACGATCCTGGTGGCGGCGGGCGGAACATTGGCCATGGTCACCATGCGCTTGATGATTTCGCCGCGCATCGGCTTCGTCAGCGTCAAAAGCACGCCTGCGGCCGCTTGCGGCGCCAGCTTCGACAGCACCATGGCCGCCGTCTGCGGATGTTCGCCGGCCAGGAAGGTGCCCAGCCGCGAAGGTTCGAGTTTTTCGAGATCGGGCCAGATCGGCGGCGGCCCTTCGGGTGCCGCCTCCGGTTTCTTGTTGCCCATGATGGCGCTCATCTCTTCGGGCGACAGCGACTCGTTGAGGATGGTGTCCATCCTGTCGGCGGAATCGAGCAGTCCCGCGCCTTCCGTGAACTCCGCCTCGAACTCGGCGACAATGCGCTCGAGATCGCTCTGCGGAATGGTCCTGAGCAGCCGGGCGCCCTCGATCAGCGCCTTCAGCTCTTCCTGCTTGAAGAATTTCAGCAGGCGGCTGGCGGATGGCTTGCCCATCGCCACCAATATGGCGGCCGCCTTCTGCGCGCGCGTGAGCGTGGTCAGCGGCGTCATGCTGCCCCTCGCCTCAGCCGCAACCGGCAAGTGCCGCGATCCACGTCTAGGCGCCCTTCGTGCCGGCGATGATTTCGGTCAGCCTGATGCCGAAGCGCGAGGGATCGCTTTCGAGCACCGTGATTTCGCCGCGCGCGATCTTGCGGCCGTTGACGACGACGTCGACGGGTTCGCCGATGCGGCGGTTGAGCGCGACCGTGGAGCCCTTCTGCAAGGCCATCAGATCGGCTACAGCCATTTCAGTGCTGCCAAGGATGATCTGGACATCGACGGGGATGTTCATGATGACGCTCGAATTGGCTCCCGCGGCGGCCCTGAACGCCGCATCGGGACGCTGCTCTTCTTCGTGCAGGACCCCGCGCAATTCCTCGATGGCGCGGTCGAGCTGCTCGTCCGGCTGGTCGAGCTCTGCTTCTACCTTAGTCTTGCGCATGCGTCGTCTCCAAAAGCTCAGGCGCGCCCGGCACCAGCCGGCATGAGCCCATCGATGAAATCCTGCCCGGCATCGAAGGGATGCGTGATTCGGACGGTGTAATTCTGCCCCAGTTTGCCGAACTCGCATACGAACAGCGTCTTGCCGCGCGCGCTGAGGCGGGCCCGTGACTGCGCTGTCTCGTCGAAGTCGATGACCTGCCCCTTTTCGAGACCGGCGAGGTCGCCAAGCGTCAGCCGCGCCAGCGGCATGGTGGCTTCCAGCGCCACTGTCGAGCGCATCACCTCTTCCGAAAAGCGTGCACGCCAACTGCCGCCGTGATCGTCCTCGGCGACGGGGGCGGTGCCGTCGCGGCCGACCAGCACGACGCGCTGCGGCATCGTCACCGTGATGGAGCCGCTGTCGACTGGCGTCGAAATGCCAAGGACGATGCGGATCGCGGCGCCGTCGCGCAGCACATGCTTTCTGGCCTCGATACCGGACATGGCACGCGGCGCGGGCAGCCGCAGGTCGAGCGAACGCCGCCCCGAACCGTTCAGCGCCTGCGCCACCTCCTGGAACACCATGGTCGAGACATCGGCCTCGATCGGCGACAGGTCGCGCTCGATCGACGATGCCGGCATATCCGGATCGCCGCCAAACAGCATGGACACCATGATCGCGATCGCGGGAGCATCGATGACGAGCGTCATCGCGTCCGAGGATGCAGGCGATCCGACGACGGTCATGGCGAAGTTTTCGCCGGCGCGTGAGCGCGCCTCCGGGACGCGACTGACCTCGACGGCCCTGAGGTCGACGATCACCGGAATGCCGAGTTCGCCCGAGAGGCCCTTTTGCAAGAGCGGTACGGCGCGTTCGGCCATGGCGCGGCCGGCATCGATCACCTGATCGGCCTCGCCGCTATCGCCGACCAGACGCTCGATGATCAGCGAGCGCGCTTGCACGGGGCTGCCTGGGCTGGTCATGACCGTATCGGCACCGATCTGTCGTGCATTGCTCAAGCGGCTTTCTTCTCGGCGGCGCCGGTGGCCATCGTGCTCTGTTCGACCGCGTCGATGGTCGGCCGCTCATAGGACGAGATGGTCTTGCGGCCGAACTCGATCGCCACCTGCGGCAGCGCGCCGTTCATGTAGGCGAGCAGCGTCTGCTTGACGATGATGTAGAGGCGGTTCTTCTTCTCGCGCACCGTCTTGATCTTGGTGGCGACAGGCCCCACCACGGCATAGGACAGGAAGATGCCGAGGAAGGTGCCGACCAGGGCGGCACCGATCAGGCCGCCGAGGATTTCCGGCGATTGATCAAGGGCACCCATCGCCTTGACCACGCCGAGCACTGCGGCGACGATGCCGAGCGCCGGCAGGCCGTCGCCGACCGCGACCAGCGCATGATAGGCCTTCATCTTGTCGGACTTGATGGTCTGGATTTCCTCGTCCATCAGCGCCTCGATCTCATGCGAGCGGGCATTGCCGATGATGATGATGCGGCAGTAGTCGCAGATGAAATTCATCAGGTCATGGTTCTTGAGCACGGTCGGAAAGGCCTGGAAGATCGCCGATTCTTCCGGATTGTCGATATGCGCCTCGACCTCGCTGCGCGATTTCGAGCGCAATTCGCGCATCAGGCTGTGCAGCACGCCGAGCGTCTCCAGGTAATCCTGTTCCTTCGGCACGGCCTGCTTGAAGGCTTCGAGGATGCCCTTGCCGGTATCCTTGACCGTCTTCATCGGGTTGGCGACCAGGAAGGTGCCCAAGGCAGCGCCGCAGATGACCACCGCTTCCCATGGCTGGACCAGCACGTGCAGATGTCCGCCCATGGCCATGAAGCCGCCAAGGACGCAGCCGAGCGTCACCACCAGTCCAATCAGAATGCCCACGGCAGGTCCTTCCGCATTTCACGTCAGCGCAAGGGATAGTCCCCGTGCCTTGTGTGAGGCTTGAATCCGAACGGCCGGACCGATTCAGTTTCGCGCAAGGAAGCGAGATTATTGTCGCGATATTAAGCTTCGGCCGGAGGCATGACGTTGCTCAATACCTTTACCAGCTACCAGTTGATCACCAAGGACATCGGCAAATCCATCGCCCGCATCGAGCAACAGCCGACGGTTGACCGCGATACGCAATATTATCTCGCCAACATCACCAAGGTGAAATCGATCGACGATTTCGTCAACAATGACCGGCTGTTCAAATATGCCATGAAGGCCTACGGACTGGAGGACATGGACTACGCCAAGGCCTTCATGGTCAAGGCGCTCAAGGAAGGCGTTTCCGACCCCGACAGTTTCGCCAACAAGCTGACCGACAAGCGCTACGCCGAGTTCGTCAGCGCCTTCAACTTCGCCGCCAATGGCGCCGATGCGACCATCTACAACAAGGCGCAGCAGCTGGTGACGAAGAACTACGCCATACAGGCGCAAATCGCCGGTCTCGACCCGAATTCGGACTATGTGAAAGGCGAGACGACCTACTATCTCGCCAACATCACCAAGGTGAAGTCGGTCGACGATTTGATGTCGAACAGCCGGCTCTACACCTACGCGCTGGCCGCGTTCGGCCTCGATTCGGCGACGGAGGACAAGGACCTTATCAAGCAGGTTCTGCAGGGTGGCGTGCGCGACCCCAACAGCGTCGCCAACAAGCAGACGAACCCGGTTTACGCGGCATTGGCCTCGGCCTTCAACTTCGAACAGTACGGCGAAAACGCCACCACCATCAATCCGGCGCAGCAGCCGACCGTCGACAAATACATGCGCCAGACGCTGGAGGAGGATGCCGGCCAGACCAATCAAGGCGTGCGGCTGGCGCTCTATTTCCAGCGCAAGGCGCCCACCATCACCAGCTGGTACGACGTGCTGGCCGACACGGCGCTTGCGAGCGTGGTGCGCACCGCGCTCGGGCTGCCCGATTCCTTCGCCGCCGCCGATATCGACAAGCAGGCGCAGCTCTTCGAACAGAAGCTCAGCATCTCGGATTTCTCCGACCCCGAGAAACTCGGCAAGTTCCTGACCCGCTTCACCAGCATGTACGAGATCAACAACCCGACCTCGCCGGCCGTGACGTCGGTCAGCGTGTTGTTTGCACAGCCGGTCACGGCTGGCATCTCCACCGACCTGATGATGGCCATGCAGAAACTGAAGTTCTGATCATGCGGGACAGTCTCTACGTCGCCCTTTCTTCGCAGATGGCGCTCGAGCGCCGGCTCGACACGATAGCCGACAATGTCGCCAATGCCGGGACCGTCGGCTTTCGTGCCACCGGTGTGAAATTCGAGGACGTGGTGTCGGGCACCGGCCAGAAATCGGTGTCCTTCGCCTCGTCGGGCAAGACCTATCTTTCAGGCGCCCATGGCTCCTTGACCGAGACCGGCAATCCGTTCGATTTCGCGATCCAGGGCGATGCCTGGTTCGCCATCGATACGCCGGCCGGCACCGTCATGACCCGCGACGGCCGCTTCTCGATGAACGAGAATGGCGAGCTGATGTCGATCGAAGGCCACCCGGTGCTCGACGCAGGCGGCGCGCCGATCCAGCTCGATCCCCGCAACGGTCCGCCCAAGGCCGGCGCCGACGGGTCGCTGCGCCAGAACGACCAGCTTGTCGGCTCGATCGGCCTCTACAATTTCGACCCCGGCGAGAACTTCGTACGCTACGGCAATTCAGGCATCGTGCCGGCGCGCACGCCCGAGCCGGTCACCGACCGCTCCGACGTCGGCGTCGCGCAGGGTTTCGTCGAGGAATCCAACGTCAATCCGGTGCTGGAGATGACCCGGCTGATCATGGTCCAGCGTGCCTTCGAGAACACCGCCGCGCTGATGCGGCAGACAGATTCCTCCACCGACGAGGCGATCAAGACACTCGGCTCGAAGTCGTAGCATGTCGTCAGGCCAGCCATCGATCCGCGCACCCGAAAGACAGTTCCAGCCGGCGCCGCAGGATCGGCTTGCCGCGTTGGAGAGAATATGGCGGCGCTTCGGCAACGCCGATGGACTGGTCAAGCGTGGCGGTCTCGTCACCGAAGTCACGCCCACGCATTACAAAGTGCGCGGCCTTTCCGATTTCGCCAGGCTGGGTGACATCGTCGAACAGCGCGGCCAGACCGGCGCGCGCCGCGGCGAGATCGTCAAGATCAGCCGCGACGAGGTTGTCGTTGCTCCCTTCGAACGCAGTGCCGATGCCGGTATCGGCGATGCCGTGTTCCGCAGGGGGCCGCTCGCGGTGCAGCCGCACGGCTCATGGCGCGGCCGCGCCATCGATGCGCTCACCCGGGCGATCGATGGCGGTCCGCCGCTGATCAGGGGCGACGACACTGCGGGCAGCGCCACGACGCCCGGTGCCATGGCGCGGCAGCGCGTCGGCACCGCCTTCATGACCGGCGTCAAGGTCATCGACATCTTCACGCCGCTGTGTTTCGGCCAGCGCATGGGCGTCTTCGCGGGTTCCGGCGTCGGCAAGTCGACGCTGCTCGCCATGCTCGCCGGCGCCGACGCGTTCGACACCGTCGTCGTGGCGCTGATCGGCGAACGCGGCCGCGAGGTGCGCGAATTCCTCGAGGACACGATCGGCGACAGCATGGCCAAGACCGTGGCCGTCGTCGCCACCAGCGACGAGAGTGCCATGATGCGCCGGCGTGCGCCCGACACCGCCATGCGCGTCGCGGAACACTTTCGCGACCAGGGCCACCGAGTGCTTCTGGTGCTGGATTCGATCACCCGCTTCGCCCATGCACTGCGCGAGGTGGCGACGGGAACCGGCGAGCCGCCGGTCGCGCGCGGCTATCCCGCCTCGGTTTTCACCGAACTGCCCAAGCTGCTCGAGCGCGCTGGACCGGGGGCGGAAGGTAAAGGCTCGATCACCGCCATCATTTCCGTGCTGGTCGACGGCGACGATCACAACGATCCGGTCGCCGATTCCGTACGCGGCATCCTCGACGGCCATGTCGTGCTCGACCGTGCGATCGCAGAGCAAGGCCGCTATCCGCCGGTCAACCCGCTGTCGTCCATTTCGCGACTGGCGGGCAAGGCCTGGAGCGCCGAACAGCGCGCTTTGGTGGCACGGCTGAAGTCGATGATCTCCCGCTTCGAGGACACGCGCGACATCCGCCTGCTCGGCGCCTACCAGGGCGGCGTTGACGCCGAACTCGACATGGCCGTGCGCCAGGTACCCCTGATCTACGAGGCGTTGACGCAATCGCCCAGGGACCGCCCGTCGGCCGATCCGTTCTCCGATCTCGCCCGCCATCTCAAGGGAAAGCAGAATGCCGAACCAGGAGACTGAAGGCCAGTACGCCGAGCGCCTCCTGCGCGAGATGATCGCCGAGGCGAACGCCGCCGAGCAAGCCAGGGCTGAAGAAGCCAGAGCCGTCAAAACAGAGGCCGACCGCGCCAAAGCCGAGGCCGTTCTGGCAAGGGCTGCCAAGCCGCCCTTGCCCAGGACCTCCCGGGCCGAGACCGCCGACCTGACGCAGGCCAGCCGGGACTCGCTCATCGACGGCCTGTTCCCGGTCACCGAATGGCCGCAGCCTCCAAAACCGCAATTTCCCAAGCTGGGCAGGAAGGCGGACCGGCGCAGCGACTTCGTCATCGCCGCGCTCGGCATCACGCTTGGCCTGATCTGCGCGCTGTTTCCCTGGTACATCTTCTTCAACCAGGAACAGTTCGGCGTCCAGGCGATCAAGTTTGGCGGAACCGGCACCAATCCAGGGCGCGAAGGCGGCGGCGTGGTCGCCCAGCGCAGTGCACCACTGACGGCCAAGGACGTTCCCAACGCCGATATCGACCTGCTTGCCACCGGAACGGTGCAGGACGACGCCACGCCGGCCCGGGCGCCCGGCGAGCAGCCCTTTCCGGCCGACGTGGCGAAATTCCGCATGGTCCATGTCGCCAATGGTCGCGCCATGATCGAGGACGACACTGGCCTGTGGATCGTCCAGCGTGGCTCGACCCTGCCCGATTCCAGCAAGGTGTCCTCGATCGAGCAGCGCAACGGCAAATGGGTCATGCTCACCAGCACCAACCAGGTGATCGAGCTTTCCAGATAGGCCGCCGTGGTTCTGCCCATCCGGCTCCGATCAAGAAACGGGGCATGATGTCGTGCGAAAACCGCTTCACACCTTTCTGGCGGCCGTCCGCAAGGTCCGCGCAAGACTGACGGCCTAGTCTTTGGGCACATGCCCGGAGATTCCCATGGAGCCCGTTTCCCTTTTCGATCTCGCCGCCAAGCAAGCGCAGTGGCTTTCCGTGCGTCAGTCGGCGATCGCCGGCAACATCGCCAACGCCAACACGCCAGGCTACATGGCAAACGATGTCGAGCCGTTCGAAAAGGTGCTCGACCGCACGGCGGTGTCGCTGCAGGCCACCGAGGCCGGCCATCTCGGCAACGCCGCGACCAATGCCGGCTTCACCATCAAGCCGCAGGAAGACGACGGCGTGGTCATGCCGTCCAAGAACAGCGTCGTGCTTGAAGACCAGCTTCTCAAGGCCGGCGAAGTGCGCCGCTCCTTCGAGCTCAACACGGCCATCGTCAAGGCGTTCCACTCGATGATGATGATGGCGGTCAAGAGCTGACATGGACGCGTTGACCTCAGCCCTGAAAGTCGCAGCATCCGGCCTCGGCGCCCAGTCCGAGCGCCTGCGCGTGGTTTCCGAGAACCTCGCCAATGCCCAGTCGACCGGCACGACGCCCGGCGCCGACCCCTATCGCCGCAAGACCATCAGCTTCGTCTCGGAGCTCGACCGGGCTTCCGGCAGCTCGACGGTCGCAGTGAACTCGATCGACCGCGATCCGAGTGACTTTCCCGTCGAATTCCAACCCGGCAACGAGGCCGCCGACGCGAAGGGCTACGTCAAGTTGCCCAATGTCAACGTGTTGATCGAAATGGCCGACATGACCGAGGCCAACCGCTCCTACGAGGCCAACCTGCAAGTCGTGAAGCAGGCGCGCGACCTCATCTCAATGACCATCGACCTGATGAGGAACCAATGATCGTGAACGGCATCGGCGCGCTTAACCTGAAGCCTGGGCTGGGCGACACGGCAACCGACCTGCTTCAAGGCGGTGTCGCGCCCGCGACACCGGGCAATCTTGGCACCTCCTTCACCGAGGCGCTGAGCCAGGCGGCGTCGAAGACCGTCAACACGCTGCAGAATGCCGAACAGGTGTCGCTGCAGGCGCTCAAGGGCGATGCCGACACCCGCCAGGTCGTCGATGCCGTGATGAGCGCGCAGCAGGCGCTCCAGACCGCCGTCGCCATCCGCGACAAGGTCGTTTCGGCCTATCTCGAAGTCAGTCGCATGGGTATCTGAGGAGTTAGGCCATGAAAGCACTCGCCATTGCCGCCACCGGCATGAATGCCCAGCAGACAAATCTGGAAGTCATCGCCAACAACATCGCCAACATCAACACCACCGGCTACAAGCGGGCGCGGGCCGAATTCTCCGATCTGCTCTACCAGGTCGACCGCACGCAAGGCGTGCCCAACCGCTCCAACGCCTCGCTGGTGCCGGAGGGCGTTTCGATCGGCCTCGGCGTCAAGACGACCGCGGTGCGCAACGTCCACACACAGGGCGAACTGACCAGCACCGGCAACAGTTTCGACATGGCGCTCACCGGCCGCGGTTGGTTTCAGATCGAGGGCGCAGATGGCGGCACGCTCTATACCCGCGCCGGCGCCTTCAACACCAACGCCACCGGTCAGCTGGTGACCGCGGACGGCGCCAGTGTCATCCCGGCCATCACCGTGCCGGTCAACGCCGTCGAAGTCATCGTCAACAAGACCGGCCAGGTCTTCGCCCGTATCGACGGCCAGACGAACCTGCAGACGCTCGGCCAGCTCCAGATCGTCAACTTCGCCAACGAGGCGGGGCTGGCGCCGCTCGGCGACAATCTGTTCCAGGAAACGACGGCGTCAGGCCCGGCCAATGTCGGCGTGCCCGGCGACCCCGGCTTCGCCACCGTCCAGCAAGGTTATCTCGAGGCTTCCAACGTCGACCCGGTCAAGGAAATCACCGAACTGATCTCGGCGCAGCGTGCCTATGAAATGAACTCCAAGGTCATCCAGGCCGCCGACGACATGGCCTCGGTTGTCTCCAAGAACATCAGGTAACGGACGATGGCCATGCCGATCTCCTGCTCCGCACTCCGCCGCGCCGCGCTTGCCTTTGCGTTGGTGGTCGGTGGTTTGCCGGCTTTCGCCCAGGAGTCGAAAGGCCAGTCGACAGACCAATCGGCAACGCAGATCGCCAGAAGTCAGCCTGCCGGCGAGGTCGTGCTGATTCCCAACCGGGTCATCTATCCCGGCGAGACCATCGAGATCACCGCGCTGAAGCAGGTGACGCTAATCCCGGGCAAGCACAAGCCCGATGCGGTGGCGACCCGCGCGGAGGAGCTGCAGGGCAAGATCGCCAAGCGCACGCTGCTGCCCGGCCGCTACATTCCTTCGACCGCCATCCGCGAGGCCTGGCTGGTCGAACAGGGCGCCGCCGTGCAGGTCTTCTTCATCGCCGGCGGACTGACGATATCGGCGACAGCCGTGACTTTGCAGCCAGGTTCGGCCGGCGACCTCATCAAGGTTCGCAACACCGACAGCGGCAAGATCCTTTCCGGCACTGTGATGGCCGACGGAACCATCCAGGTCAGCGCTTCATGATGCGCGCATTTACCCTTCTGCTTGCGGCCGCGCTCGGCCTGCAGCCGGCGCTGGCCGACGGCCTGACGCCCAAGGCCAAGCGCGAACTCGCCGCCAGGAATGGCGGCGTCTACGACGATCCGGAATATGATCCGGCCACCACCACCCGCATGTTCCGCGTGTCGTCCGGGCCAAGCTCGCTGCCGCCGGGCCAGGTCGCCTCGCGCATCAAGGACATCGCCCAGCTGCAGAGTTCGCGCGACAACCAGCTCGTCGGCTACGGCCTCGTCATCGGGCTCGCCGGGTCTGGCGACAGCCTGCGCAATTCGCCGTTCACCGAGCAGTCGATCCGCGCCATGCTCGAAAATCTCGGCATCGCCACCGAGGGCGGCAGCGCGCGCGCCAAGAACGTCGCCGCCGTCATCGTCACCGCCAATATGCCCCCCTATGTGCAATCGGGCGCCCGCATCGACATCGACGTCTCCTCGATGGGCGACGCCACCTCGCTATCAGGCGGCACACTGATCATGACGCCGCTGAAGGCGGCGGACGGCGAGATCTATGCCGTCGGCCAGGGCGCGGTCATCGTTTCCGGGTTCACCGCCCAGGGTCAGGCCCAGCAAGTGACGCAGGGCGTGCCAACCGCCGGCCGGGTCCCGAACGGCGCAATTGTCGAGCGGTCGGTGAAGGCCGAATTCGATGACCAGCCGACGCTAACGCTGCAATTGCGCAATCCCGATTTTTCGACCGCCATCCGTATCGCCGACGCGATCAACGATTACACCAGCCAGCGCTTTGGCATGCGCGTGGCGGCCGAGCGCGACTCCCGCACCGTCCAGATCAGGAGGCCGAAGAGCATATCGGCGGCCCGCTTCTATGCCGAGATCGAGAATCTGGTGGTCGAGTCCGACACGCCGGCCCGCGTCGTCATCGACGAGCGCACCGGCACCATCGTCATCGGCAACGACGTCAAGATCTCGCGCGTCGCCATCAGTCACGGCACACTGACGGTGCGCATCACCGAGGCGCCGCGTGTCGTGCAGCCTGAACCCTTCTCCAAGGGCGAAACCGCCGTCGAGCCGTTCACCGCCATCGATGCCAGCCGGCCCAACGGCCGCGTCGCCGTGCTCGACGGGCCTGACCTGCAAACCCTCGTTTCCGGCCTCAACCGTCTCGGCGTCAAGCCGGACGGCATCATTGCCATCCTGCAAGGCATCAAGTCGGCCGGCGCCCTGCAAGCCGATCTGGTTCTCCAATAGGCGATGCCGATGATCCCTCCCCTCTCATCTCATGAAAGGCGCCGCTCCCGCACAATTCTGTTCGCGGCAGCAGCTGTCGCGGCCATGTCCTTTTCCGGCGGCGCGGACGCCGAGGACACCGTTCGCCAGGTTCTGCCCGGAGCGCAGCCCGCGATGGCGCCGCGGCAATTGACGCGGGAAAAGGCGCCTGACCAAAGCGAGATCGAGCGCTTCTGCTCCAACATCGCCGACGCCGCCCGCGACCGCCGCTATGCCTTGCAGGCGGAAGAACTGAAGCAGCTCCAGGCCGGCATCGACCAGCGCATGAAGGCGCTGGACGAGAAGAAGGCCGAATACGAGACGTGGCTCAAGCGGCGCGAGGTCTTCCTGGCCCGGGCAGAGGACGGCGTCGTCAAGATCTACGCCGGCATGAAGCCCGATGCCGCGGCCGAACGCCTGGCGATCGTCAACGCAGATCTGGCCGCGGCCATCCTGATGAAGCTCGATTCTCGCAAGGCCAGTGTCATTCTCAACGAAATGGACCAGAAGGCGGCGGCGACGCTCACCGGCATCATGGCCAGCGCAGCCCGAAGGGTAGATCCGTCATGATCCGCAGAATGCTCATCCTGTGCGCGGTTGCAGCGCTGTCCGGCTGCGGAACCAATCTCAGGGAGGTCGGCAAGGAACCTGCGCTGTCGCCGGTCGGCTCCGGCATCGATGGCGGCAACACCGGCTCCCTCTACAAATACCCGGAGTCGCCACGCGCGCCGATCAAGAAATTCTCGCTTTGGAACGATCGCCAGAGCCGGCTGTTCACCGATCCCCGGGCGCTGTCGCAGGGCGACATCCTGACCGTCAAGATCAGCATCAACGACCGCGCCAACTTCAAGAACCAGAACGACAGAAGCCGCACCGCCAACCGCAAGCTCGGTTTCGACATCAGCGCGCAATGGGACAAGCTCAGCACAGCCGGCAAGGGTTCCGGCGCGCTCAACTCGGCCACGGATACAACGGCTGACGGCGAGATCAAACGATCGGAAACGCTGGAGCTCAATGTCGCGGCCATCGTCACCGACGTCCTGCCCAACGGCAATCTGATGATCACCGGTTCGCAGGAGGTACGCGTCAACGCCGAACTCAGGGTGCTGACCATCGCCGGCATCGTGCGGCCGGCTGATATCGGCGCCGAGAATACGATCCCCTACGAGCGCATCGCCGAGGCGCGCATTTCCTACGGCGGACGCGGCCGCATCACCGAGATCCAGCAGCCGGCCTACGGCCAGCAGGTTCTCGACCAGGTTCTTCCGTTCTAGGGTTGGAGAACAGCGTGGCCAATGTCGAACAGCTTCAGCCTCGCAAGGGACCTTCCCTTGCCGTCCAGGGCGCCATGCTGCTGGTGGTGACGGCCGCAGCCATCGGCATGGGCTGGCTGTCCGGCGGCTATCTCAAGGGCGTCGGAGGACCGGCGTCGGTTCCGGTCGCGCCGGAGAACGAGGGCAAGGCTGCCCAGCCCGCCGCCGCGCAACAGCCGGGCACGGGGCCGACGCTCGCGGCGCTGGCGCCGATCACCACCAACATCGCCTCGCCTGCCGACACCTGGATCAGAATGGAGGCATTCGTGGTCTATGACGCGCCGCAGCCGCCGGCGATGGCGGAGGACATCCAGCAGGACCTTCTGGCCTTCGTGCGCACCTTGAAGATGCACCAGATCGAAGGCGCCAGCGGTTACCAGCACCTGAAAGCCGATCTCGAGGAACGCGCCTCGATCCGCAGCCAGGGCCATGCCAAACAGGTACTCATCAGGACATTGCTGGTCGAATGAAGAAATTTCTTCTTGCAGCGGCGCTGATCGGCGCTGCCACATCCGTCGCGGCGGCCCAGCAACTGGACCTCGGCGGCATCGGCAAGGCCGATGGCACCACCGTCGGCTACATCATCCAGATGTTCGGCCTGCTGACGGTGCTGTCGGTGGCGCCGGGCCTGCTGATCATGGTGACGAGCTTCACCCGCTTCGTCATCGCTTTCTCGATCCTGCGCGCCGGCATCGGCCTGCAGTCGACGCCGGCTAACCTCATCCTTATTTCGCTGTCGCTGTTCATGACCTTCTATGTCATGGCGCCGACCTTCGATCAGGCCTGGAACACCGGCGTCAAGCCGCTGATGGACAACCAGATCAGCCAGACCGAGGCCTTCGAGAAGATCTCGGATCCGTTCCGCACTTTCATGCTGCACAATGTGCGCGACAAGGACTTCGACCTTTTCGCCGACCTCGCCCGCGAGCGCGGCCAGACCGTCTCGCGCGACACGGTCGACCTGCGCATCCTGGTGCCGGCCTTCATGATCTCCGAGATCCGGCGCGGCTTCGAAATCGGCTTCCTGATCGTGCTGCCTTTCCTGGTCATCGACCTGATCGTCGCCACCATCACGATGGCGATGGGCATGATGATGCTGCCGCCCACCGTGGTGTCGCTGCCATTCAAGATCCTGTTCTTCGTCCTGATCGACGGCTGGAACCTGCTTGTCGGCAGCCTGGTGCGCTCCTTCACCTGACTGTTTCCGTCGCACGGCCCCGGCAAAAGGCACCGTCTGCCGACAAGGGTGGGCGGTGCGGGAACCATCATCGAATTCCCAGATTATTTTCGATTAACCGTCGGATTTAGGCCTTTGGTAGGAACTCGCCGCCATAGTCGCTCGCAGATGGCGGGTGATCTCTTTCGACGATCATTGGCATGATGCCGCTCCGTCATACCGGACAAGCCGGTATGTCAAAAAAACACCTGTAAAATCAAGGTACGAGTAGCCATGTCCAGCATCATGACGAACACCGCCGCATTGACGGCGCTGCAGAGCCTCAACGCCACCAGCAAATCGCTTCAGGACACCCAGGCCCGCATCTCGACGGGCTATCGCGTCTCCCAGGCTTCCGACAACGCCGCCTACTGGTCGATCGCGACCACGATGCGCTCCGACAACCAGGCGATGTCCACCGTTTCGGACTCGCTCGGCCTCGGCGCCTCGAAGGTTGACACCGCCTACACCGGCATGAACAGTGCGATCACCACCATCAACTCGATCCAGCAGAAGCTGACCGCGTCCTACGGCCAGACCGACGCCTCCAAGGAAAAGACCCAGGTCGAAATCAAGGCGCTTCAGGATCAGTTGAAGGCCTACGCCGATGGCGCCACCTTCTCCGGCACCAACATGCTTTCGCTGTCCACCGCTTCGGGCACGGCGGCCGACGTGAAGATCGTTTCGGCCTTCAACCGCGACGCCAGCGGTGCTGTTTCGATCTCGACGATCGACGTCAACGTGGAAAGCATCAAGCTCTATGACGCCGGCGCGGCCCCGACGGCCAAAGGCATTCTGGACACGGATCGCCTCGGCGCCACCGGCGCTGCGGCAGCAGCTTCGGCCCCGACGCTCGGCGCTGCCGCAGCGGCTACCGACACCTATTCGGTCGCCAGCCTGGCCATCTTTTCGGGTGGCACGGCCGCCAGCGATAGCCAGATCTCGCAGATGATGACCGTCGTCGACGCCGCGCTCAAGGACATGACGACCGCCGCCACCAAGCTCGGCGCGGCCAAGAGCTCCATCGACCTGCAGAAGACCTTCACGTCAAGCCTGATGGACTCCATCGACCGCGGCGTTGGTCAGCTCGTCGATGCCGACATGAACAAGGAATCGACCCGCCTCCAGGCCCTGCAGGTTCAGCAGCAGCTCGGCGTCCAGGCGCTGTCGATCGCCAACGGCTCCTCGCAGTCGATCCTGTCGCTCTTCCGCTAATCCACTTCGCTCAACCTAGAGCGCAGTAAACAACGGGCCGCGCCAAAAGCGCGGCCCGTTTTGCGTTGCTCCAGCCCCGCGCAACCCTCGGTCCTTAACCCTCAAAAGCGAGCCTTTAACAGGCCGTTAACCATAACGCGCTAGTCATGGTTAACCAATAGCTTACAAAGGATTGGCGAATCGGCCCTGTGGGCGCGACGGCAATCCATGGGCGGGCGAACGCTCGCGAGGGCAATGCCGGTTTTTTGAAAAAGACCGGGTGGGAAAAGGAGCGATTTTCTTGGCGAGCATCATGACAAACGCCGCGGCGTTGACCGCACTTCAAAGCCTCAACGCCACCAACAAATCGCTCGAGCAGACACAGGCCCGGATCTCCACCGGTTACAAGGTCTCGGAGGCCTCCGACAACGCCGCCTACTGGTCGATCGCCACGACGATGCGCTCGGACAACCAGGCGCTCTCGACCGTGCAGGATGCGCTCGGCCTCGGCGCCTCGAAGGTCGACACCGCCTACACCGGCATGAACAATGTCCTGACGACGATCGGCCAGATCAAGACCAAGCTGCTTTCCACCGTCGGCCAGGCCGACGCCGCCAAGGTAAAGACGCAGACTGAAATCACGACGCTCCAGGCGCAGATGAAGTCCTTTGCCGACGCCGCCACCTTTTCGGGTTCGAATTTCCTTTCGGTGACGTCGAAGCAGGTCGCCGCGCCCAATGATGGCGTGCAGCCCGACGCCAAGATCGTCTCGTCCTTCAATCGCTCCTCATCCGGCGCCATTTCGCTCGGAACGATCGACATCGATGTCGAGAGCACCAAGCTGTTCGATTCCGGTCTCGCCACCGACGTCAAGAACTACGGCACGCTCGACCGCCAGACCTCGGTCTATTCCACCGCGGCCGCCCAGAGCCAGTACGATACAGCCTACGCCACCGCGATCGCGGGCGGAGCCACGGACATCGCCGCAAACACCGCCGGCCAGGCCGCGGTGACAGGCACCCCCGCCAAGATCGACAACGTCTCCGCCTATAATCTCGACATCACGGCGGCCGGCGTTACCGACGACATCATCACCCAGATGATCGGCAAGATCGACAAGGTGATGAGCCAGTTGACCGACTCCGCCACGATCCTCGGTTCGGCCAAGAGCTCGATCGACCTGCAGAAGACCTTCACGCAGAGCCTGATGGACTCCATCGACCGCGGCGTCGGTCAGCTCGTCGATGCCGACATGAACAAGGAATCAACCCGCCTCCAGGCCCTGCAGGTGCAGCAGCAGCTCGGCATCCAGTCGCTGTCGATCGCCAACAGTTCCTCGCAGTCGATCCTGTCGCTGTTCAAGAACGGCTAGTTCCGCCGTAGCTGGCGGATACTTCCATTTCCAATTCAAGGGGCCGCGCCGCAAGCGCGGCCCGATTTCATTTTCGCACAAGCTTCGGAGGCTAGTGTTCCGGCGGACAGTCATGCTGGGAGTCGCTGAATCGTGCCGGAACAGATCCAGAGCATCATCTCGAATCTCCGCGGTTTTGGTGTGAGGCGCCTCGCTATGCTGGCGGGCATCGCCGTTCTGGTGATGGGCGTCATCGGCATCGCCTCGGTCTACCTCAACCGCCCCGCCTACGACACGCTCTATGTCGGGCTCGATCGCTCCG
Organism: Mesorhizobium sp. B2-4-17; assembly: GCF_006441275.1. Taxonomy (NCBI): domain Bacteria; kingdom Pseudomonadati; phylum Pseudomonadota; class Alphaproteobacteria; order Hyphomicrobiales; family Phyllobacteriaceae; genus Mesorhizobium; species Mesorhizobium sp. B2-4-17. The sequence continues at coordinate 61,379 of NZ_VFUX01000032.1, forward strand.
ACGTGAACCAGATCGGCCTGGTGCTGGGCGAGGCCGGCATCGGCTTCGATGTCGGCGCCGACGGGACCTCGGTGCTGGTGCCGGCCGGCACCACGGCGCAGGCGCGCATGCTGCTCGCCGAAAAAGGCCTGCCGACCAGCGCCAATGCCGGCTACGAGCTGTTCGACAATGTCGGCTCGCTCGGCCTCACCTCCTTCATGCAGCAGATTACCCGCGTGCGTGCGCTGGAAGGCGAGATCGCCCGCACCATCCAGTCGATATCAGGCGTCAAGGCGGCACGTGTCCACATCGTCATGTCCGAGCGCGCCAATTTCCGCCGCGACGAGCAGCAGCCTTCCGCATCGGTCGTCATCCGCTATGCCGGCATCGATGCCGAGAAAAGCGCCCAGTCGATCCGCCATCTCGTCGCCGCCGCCGTGCCTGGCCTGTCGGCCGACAAGGTGACGGTGCTCGATTCCAACGGCAACCTGCTGGCCGCCGGGGATGATCCCTCCAACACCAGTGCCGCCCGCACGCTCGGTGTCGAGCAGACTGTCGAGGCACAGATCGGCGACAATATCCGCCGCGCACTCACCCCCTATCTCGGGCCCGACAACTTCCGCGCCAGCGTCAAGGCCGAGATCAACACCGACACCCGCCAGACGGAAGAGACCATCTTCGATCCGAATTCCCGCGTCGAGCGTTCGGTGCAGTCGGTGCGCGCCAATGAGAACAACAACCAGAGGCAGGCCTCCACCCCCGCCAGCGTCGAGCAGAACCTGCCCGAGACCCAGGCGACGGCGACCGAAGGCCCGCAATCCTCCTCGCAGAACGACCGCAAGGAAGAGATCACCAACTACGAGATCAACTCCAAGAAGATCGCCACCGTCTCCAACGGCTACACAGTCACCAAGATGTCGATCGCCGTCGTTGTCAACCAGGACCGGCTGAAGGCGATCCTGGGCAAGGACGCGACGCCGGACCAGATCGCCAAGCGCGTCGCCGATATCCAGAAAATGGTGGCGTCGGCCACCGGCTTCGACGACAAGCGCGGCGATGTCGTCGACGTCTCGGCGGTCGAGTTCATCGATGGGCTGGACGGCGAGGCGATCCCGCAGGCTGGAATGCTCGATTCGATCGGCCAGCATGCCGGCACGCTGATCAACGCCGGCGCCTTCATCGTCGTCGTGTTCCTGGTGGCCTTCTTCGGCCTGCGGCCGATGGCGGCGGCACTGACGGCAAGGGCGACGCCTGCCATAGCCGGTCCCAATTTCGACGAGGTCCAGCGTTCGCTACCGACTCCGGAGGCAGCCGCTTCCGCCGACGCAGGTGTCGCCATCGGCGCCCTGCCGGGCGCGCGGCCCGGCGCCACCCCGCTCGATGATCTTCGCCAGAAGATCAGACCGGCACCGCAGGAGCGGCTTGCCCGCATGGTCGACATCAACGAGGAGCGCACCGCGCAGATCCTGCGCAAATGGGCCGCCCAGGAAGTCGCGGCCTAAACCATGCCCTCCGCAGCCCTTTTCGATCTTCTCCCCGATTTCGGTCCGCGTGCGCCGCGCGTCAGCAAGGCTCAGGCCGCGACCGAGCACAGGCCGGAAGCAGCCGAGCCGCAGGCCGATATCGGCACGCTGATCGCCGAGGCGGTCGCCCAAGCGGAGGCGACGCTTGCGGAGCGGCTTTCGGCCGCCCATCACGCAGCGCTGGAAACCGAGCGCCAGGCGCATGCCGAGGAAGCAAGGATCTTTCTCGAAAGCTTCGGCGGCGATATCGGCAAGGCGGTCTCGTCGCGCATCGATGCCATGGAGGCGCGTGTGACGGATCTTGTCGCCGCAACGGTCGCCCGCATCATTGGCGGCGTCGTCAGTGACGATCTGCAGCGGCGCTCGCTTGAAGCGCTCGCCAGCGCGGTTCGCGAAGCCGTCGGCGACGGCGAAGCGGTGCGCATCGCCGTCCGTGGGCCGCTGTCGCTGTTCGAAACGCTCAAGGCATCGCTTGGCGCCCGCGCTGCAAATCTCGACTTCGTCGAGGCGCCCGGCTTGGATCTGACGGTCACCGTTGACGAGGCCGTGTTCGAGACACGCATGGCCGAATGGTCGGCAACCTTCTCCGAGGTGCTGTCATGAGCGTCGCCGAAGCCGATCATGGCAGGCACGAGATCATCATCGTGCGCCGGGGTCATGACGACCACGACGAGGGCCACCATGGCGGCGTGTGGAAGATCGCCTTCGCCGACTTCATGACCGCGATGATGTGCTTCTTCCTGGTCATGTGGCTGATCAACGCCGCCAACGAGCAGACCAAGACGGCGGTGGCCAGCTACTTCAATCCTGTCAAGCTCGTCGACCGTGAGTCGAGCCGCAAGGGCCTTAAGGATCTCGGCAATGGGCCGCGCTCGGTCGGGCTGACGGCCGACGAGCCGCAGGACGCGACCATCAAGACCGGACAGGATGGCATCGGCGCCGTGGGCTCGTCCAACCGCAAGCAGGACAAGCAGGCACAGCAGCCGCAACAGTCCGACGATCACCTCTTCGCCGACCCTTACGCGGTGCTCTCCGAGATCGCCACCGACACCGGCGTCATGCAGAATGTCAGCCAGAAGGGCGACGGCGGCGCGCAAAATGCGGGTCCCGCGACCGGCGCCTCCGGCGGCGCGTCCTACCGTGATCCCTTCGAGCCGGATTTCTGGTCGCAGCAGGTCGCCGCGCCCGTCGCCGAGGTAAGTGCCCAGCGGCCCAGGATCGAGGGCGACCCGCTCAAGCCTGGCGACAAGGCCGCCGAGACACAGGTCGCCAAGGTCAAGGCCATGCCGCCGGCGCCGCCGGTCGAGGACGCACCGCTCGAGCCTCTGGCACAGGACGGCGAGGACGCCGCCATGGCCAAGGCCGGCGCAACCAAGGCCAGCGACGCCAAGGCCAGCGACATCATGGCGGCCGACGGCAAGGCGATGGATGCGACCGTCGCGCAGCAAGAGGCTGCAAAGCCCGATGCCGCGGAAAATGCACCGACAGCCGCCGCGCTGAAAGCCGCCGCCGAGGTCAAGCGCCAGCTGGCCGATGCCTTCAAGCCTGGCGACAAGCTGCATGACGGCGTCTCCGTCGAAGCCACCGATAAAGGAGTCGTCATATCGATCACCGACCAGCTCGACTTCGGCATGTTCGAAATCGGATCGGCGCTGCCGCGCCGCGAGCTGGTGCTGGCGATGGAAAAGATCGGCCGCATCGTCAACAGCCAGAAGGGGACGATCAGTATCAATGGCCACACCGATGCGCGGCCCTTCCGCAGCGCCAGTTACGACAATTGGCGGCTGTCGACGGCGCGGGCGCATTCCGCTTACTACATGCTCGTGCGGGGCGGCGTCGACGAACGCCGCATTACCGAGGTTGCCGGCTTCGCGGACCGCCAGCCGAAGGATCGCGCCGATCCGATGTCGGCGGTCAATCGCCGCATCGAGATCCTGATGGCGACCGGCGGATGAAGCGGGCGGCCGTCATCAGCCGCTTGATGGGCCTGTTGCTGCTGGCCGCCGGATATCCGTCCGCCGGCTTCGCCCAGGACACGCTGCAGCCTTACCAGCTCGTGCGCTCGCTGCAACTCATCCAGGACCGCATCGCCGCCGGCGATCACGCCGCGATGCCGATGCAGGCCAAGCTGCTCGAAATGACCGATGCGCGCCTGCGCGAAGCGGATGCGGAGGACTTCAAGGACGCCAGGAATTTTCGCGCGCTCCTGGTCTACGGCATGAGCGGCGGCAATCCGGTGACTGTCGAGACGGCCGTCTCGCGCGCCGCCGCTGATCCGCCGAACCTTGCCATCGCCAGGGGCGTCATCGACTATCTCAATGGCCGCCCCGGCGAGGCGATCGAAGCGCTGACGCCGATCGATCCGATGATGCTCTCCGGCGATCTCGGCGCATTCCTTGCCCTGGTCAAAGGGTCGCTGCTTGCCGGAGATCAACCGGCGGTGGCGCTCACACTGCTCGACGAGGCCAGACTTCTCAGCCCCGGCACGCTGGTCGAGGAAGCCGCCTTGCGGCGTTCGGTCGGCATTGCCGCCGCGCAGGGCGATGCGGCGCGTTTCGCGCTTGCCTCCACCCAGTATGTCGAGCGCTATCTCTATTCGCCCTATGCCAGCCAGTTCGCGGATTCTTTCGTGTCCGGCGTCATCGCGCTGCACATGTCGATTAGCCAGGACAAGCTGGCCGACATCACCTCGATGATGGATCCCGAGCGCGAGAAGGTAATCTATCTGCGCATCGCCCGCCGTGCCGCGATCGACGGCCTTGGCGAATTGTCGGCCTTCGCCTCGGCGCGGGCCGTGCAGGGCCGCGACGGCAACACCAACCAGGGCGATCCGCGCGCCCTGCTCTACTCCAGCCTGTCCACCGTGACCTCGGGCACCATTGGGGATGTTCGCGCCAAGCTTGGCAAGATCGACCGCAGCAGGCTGTCGGACGGTGATCGCGCCCTGCTCGACGCCGCGCAGACCATCGCCGGTGAGGTGGTGGCGCCACCGGCTTCCCTTCCAGCCACCAGGGTAGCCGCGCCGCCCGAACCCAAGGCCGCCGCCGCACAGGCCGACGACGCTGCCGGGTTGCCGCCTGTCGAAGGTGCCGTCTCCGAACAGCCCGCCATTGCGCCATCCGGCACAAAGGCCGCCGCGCCGGCTTCGGCGCCTGCAGCCGATTCGGCGACGGTCCTGCCCGCATCGGCGCCAGCCACCTCTGCCGGTCCCGGCACAACCGATCCGACCGACGCCGCCATGTTGAGAACCCGTCGACAGCTCGACCTGATCGACCAGATGCTTGGAGCCGCCCCGAAATGACCCCCAGCCTCGGCCCGGCCCTGCCAGGATTTACCGCCGCGCGTACGACGGCGGAGCAGCCGGCCACGCCCGGAAATACGGATGATGCTGGTTTCGGCAAGATGGTGCGTGCCGGCGCAAGCCGGGCCCACTCGGAAAAGCAGCCGGCGGCCGAGGCCATCTCGCGCGATCCGCGCTGGAGCAAGCTTGCCTCCGACCTTGCGGCGCAAGCCGGCGAGGACGAACCGATGCCGGTCGGCAAGACGAGAGCCGCGTCCGCCGGCTTGCCAGCCGCGAAATCGATGAAAGACGGCAAGGACGTTGGGACGGACAAGGACGCAGACGCCGAAACGCCGGCGACTGGCGCCGCACCGCTCGACGACCATCTGCCGCTGCTGATGGCGTTTCATGAGCTGCGCCACTTCTCGACATCTGCCACGTCGGCCGATGCAGACGAAACCGGGCAGGAGCCGCCGCCCGGGGGGCAAGTCGTGCCTAAGGCCTATCGGGCGAAATCCGCAGCCGGGCATGACGATCTCGAACCCATGTCGAAGCCCGAGCGGGCATCGCTCGTCGATGGGCCGCTGACCAAGCTCGACGGCCAGTCCGTCCGCGATACCGCCGCTGGCGCGCCAGGGCGTGAGAATGCGATCGCCGCTGGCCCGCTTCCCGAGGCGGCGCCGGCCGAGGTGCCGGGCGCGGAGCCGAAACAGGCGGCGCCGCAACCGAAGTCCATCGCCGACGTTCAGTCATCGCTGCGGTCAGATCCAGGAAAACAGCTCCCGGCATCGGCGCGCATCGACGTGGTTTCCGAGCGCAGCTTCCCTGCTCCGCCGCAGGCTCCGATGAGCCAGGCAGCCCTCAACGTAATCAATGCAATAGCGGCCGATGGCGGCCCGCGCCAAGCGCTTTCAATGGCGTCGGCGACCAGCCATCTGGCCGGCTCTGTTGCCGTTCCGACACATGTCTTGAAGATCGAACTTCACCCGGCCGAGCTGGGCATGGTGACGGCCCATCTTCGCCTCTCGGGAGAACAACTTTCGATTGAACTGAAGCCCGAAACGCATGATGCCTACCGCCGCCTTTCCAGCGACAGCGAGGCGATCGTGAAATCGCTGCGCGGACTGGGATTCGAGGTGGATAAGGTCTCCATCATGCAACCATCGGTAGCTGTCCCGGCGACAAATCGGACGGATGCAACCGCCTCCCTGACCACGGCACCTGGCCGCGACCAGCCATCGTTTCAGCCTGGAAACTCAGGCGGCGGCGGCAGTGGGACCGGCGGCCAGCAACCAGGTCAGCAATCCGCAAGGGGTAGTCATGATGACGCGCAGGATTACGGCCGTGCCGCTTCGCCTTCTCGCGAGCGCGCTGGCGGCCATATTTTTATCTAGTCTCGTGAACGGCGCCGTCGCCGCCACCAACCCTTGCGAGCCCGAGATCCTGCGCGCCGCCGACCGCTATGGCGTGCCCGCCGGCATCCTCTATGCCGTCGGCCTGACCGAAACCGGCAAGAAAGGCAGCCTTCAGCCTAACGCGTTGAATGTAGAAGGAAAAGCGGTCTTCCCGAGAAGCCGCGCCGAGGCGCTTGCCACCTTCGCCAATGCGCAGCGCGAGGGCAAGACGCTGATCGATCTCGGCTGCATGCAAATCAATCACCACTACCATGCCTCGCATTTCCGCAGCGTCGAGGACATGCTCGATCCGCGCCAGAATGTCGACTACGCGGCGCGCTTCCTGGCCAGTCTCCATGCCCGCCACGAGACCTGGTCGATGGCCGTCGCCCGCTATCATGCCGGTCCCGACAACGACCCCGCGCAAAAGGTCTATGTCTGCCGGGTGATCGCCAACATGGTTGCCACCGGCTTTGGAAAATGGACCGGCAACGCCCGCGCCTTCTGCAACCCATAAGCGCATTTTCTGCTTCTAATGGGCCGAACTCACTTCTTCGGGCCTGCGCTTTGATTTGATCAAGACTTGCCACCCCAGGCATATCTGGTTGCACGCTAATGCAACCGATGCGATTCCAGACTCCCAAGAAACTAGTTACAAGAAATGATGGTGTTCAGGATTCCCGCCAGCCGTTACGCCTTTCCTCACGGGGCAGATGAGCTGATTCGGAGGCGGGGCCGATGATCGTTATCGTTGACGAGCGAGAGCTCGTAACAGAGGGATACAATTCACTTTTTGACCGCGAAGGCGTTGCCTGCGCCGGTTTCGCGCCCAATGAATTCGGCGAGTGGGTGAACTCGGCCGCCGATTCCGACCTGCGTTCGGTGCGGGCCTTCCTGATCGGCGACTGCCGTGACGGCGCCATTTCTCCACGCCAGATCCGCGACCGCACCGGCGCCCCGGTGATTGCGCTCAGCGAGCAGCATTCGCTGGAAAACACGCTGCGGTTGTTCGAGAGCGGCGTCGACGACGTTATCCGCAAGCCTGTCCACATCCGCGAGATTCTCGCCCGCATAACCGCCATTCGCCGTCGCGCGAATGAGGATGTCGCCTACACCGAGATCGGCGCCATGCGCATCTTCATGGACGGCCGCGATCCGGAGATCAACGGCCAGCCGCTGCCCTTGCCGCGCCGAGAGCGCCGCATCCTGGAATATCTGGCGAGCAACCGTGGCCGCCGCGTCACCAAGACCCAGGTCTTCAATGCCATTTACGGCATCTTCGACGAGGAGGTCGAGGAGAACGTGGTCGAAAGCCATATCAGCAAACTGCGCAAGAAACTGCGTGAGAAGCTGGGCACCGACCCGATCGATTCCAAACGCTTCCTAGGCTACCGGCTCGTGTTTTGAAGCAGCACCGCGCCAGCCTCGCGCAAGACAGGACGCGTAGCCTCGCCGCCAGTGGCATGGATATTGCGGAGACATCTCGATGAGCCTCTACGGAATGATGCGGACCGGCGTTTCCGGCATGAACGCCCAGGCAAACCGCCTGTCGACGACGGCCGACAACATCGCCAACTCCGACACCACCGGCTACAAGCGCTCCTCCGCCGAGTTTTCGACGCTGATCATGCCGTCCACGGGCGGCGCCTATAATTCCGGCGGCATCACCACCACGATCCGGCAGGCGGTCAGCGATCCGGGCGTGCTTCAATACACGACTTCGGTCTCCGACCTTGCCGTCAGCGGCGATGGTTTCTTTGTCGTCCAGGATCCCGGCGGCACGCCTTTCCTGACCCGCGCCGGCGCCTTCGTTCCCGATGCGCAGGGCAGACTGGTCAACGCGGCCGGCTTCCAGTTGATGGCCTACAGCTACGCCAACGGCGTGCCGGCGGCGACGGTCAACGGCTTCGAAGGGCTGGTCCCTGTCGTCATTTCCGACCAGGGGATGACGGCGACGCCAAGCACCCTGGGCAGCTACAGCGGCAATCTGCCGGCGGGTGCGACCCCGGTCGCGGCCGGCAACCTGCCCTCCACCAACTCGGCAGGCGCACAGTACACCTCGAAGTCCTCGATGGTCGCCTACGACAATGTCGGCAACAAGGTGCTGGTCGACGTCTATTTCACCAATACCGGCCCCGGCACCTGGGAAGTATCGGCCTTTGACCAGTCGAAGGCCACGCCTGGAACATCGTTCCCCTACACCGGCGGAGCGCTGGGCACGGCCAACCTGACCTTCGACACCACCACCGGCAAGCTGACCGGCGCGACCACCGGCGTTTCATTCACCGTGCCGAACGGCGCCAGCCTCGATCTCGATCTGTCGAAGCTGACCCAGCTCGGCACCGGCTTCACGGTTTCCGACGCCCAGGTCAACGGCAACGCGCCGAGCACCATCGACAAGGTTCAGATCAGCAAGGACGGCACCATCTACGCGCAGTACAAGGACGGCTCCACCAAGCCGCTCTACAAGATTCCGCTGGCCGACGTGCAGAGCCCGGACCAGCTCAAGGCCCTTCCCGGCAACGTCTACGCGCAGGGCACCGATTCCGGCGCGGTCCGCGTCGGCTTTGCCAACGAAGGCAAACTCGGCTCCATCATCTCCGGCGCGCTCGAGAATTCCAACGTCGATATCGCCGAGGAACTGACCGACATGATCGCGGCGCAGGGCAGCTACACCGCCAATTCGAAAGTCTTCCAGACCGGTTCCGACCTGATGGACGTCCTTGTCAACCTGAAGAGATAAACCGGGCGCCGCCCGTGAAAGACCAGCATGTCGCTATCCTCCGCATTGAGCATCGCCCAATCGGCGCTTATGAATACCGCGCGGCAGACCAGCGTTGTCACGCGCAACGTCTCGGACGCTTCCAATCCGGACTATACGCGCCGCATCGCCGCCATCACCAGCACGGCGCCCGGCGCCCGTTCGGTTGATATCCAGCGCGTCACCAATGACCTGCTATTCCGGCAGAACCTCGGCGCCTTGTCGGCCTATAGCGGCCAGAACGCGCTCTACAGCGGCATGGATCAGCTCGACGTGTCGGTCAATGGCGTCGACAACGCCTCCTCCCCCTCGACCGCCATCGCCAACCTGCAGCAGGCGCTGCAGCTCTACGCTACCTCGCCGTCCAACCAGAATCTCGGCTCCACCGTCATCGACGCGGCCAGGCAGGTCGTCCGCTCTCTCAATGAGGGCTCCCAGGCCATTCAGGCTTTCCGCACCCAGACGGACGGCCAGATCGACACGGCGGTCAAGGACCTCAATTCGCTGCTCAGCCAGTTCCAGGACGCCAACCAGGCGGTCATTTCGGGAACCCGTTCCGGCACCGATATTTCCGACGCGCTGGACCAACGTGACGCGCTGCTGAAGAAGATCGCGGACTATGTTCCGGTCTCGACCTTCACGCGCGGCGACAATGACATGGTCATCACCACGGGTGACGGCACGACGCTGTTCGAGACGATACCGCGCACGGTGAGCTTCACGCCATCGGCCGGCTATGCCGCCGGGGCCGCCGGCAACACCGTCTATATCGACAACGTGCCGGTCTCGGCAGGAACCGGCGGCAACACCAGCGCCAGCGGCAAGCTTGCCGGCCTGCTGCAGTTGCGTGACGGCGTCGCCTCGGCCATGCAGGGCCAGCTCGACGAGACCGCGCGCGGCCTGATCACGGCCTTTGCCGAAACCGCGCCTTCCATGCCCGACGCCGCTGGTCTGTTCACCTGGTCTGGCGGGCCCGCCGTGCCAGCCGCGGGCACTCTGGTCAATGGCCTTGCGGGCACGATCAGCATCAATGCCGCGATGGATCCGAGCGCTGGTGGCAACCCGACCTTGCTGCGCGATGGCGGCGCCAACGGCGCGGCCTATGTCGCCAACGCCAGCGGCGGCGCTTCCTATTCCAGCCTTCTGGTTGCCTATGGCGACCGGCTCGACCAGCCGATGACGTTTGACCCCGCCGCCGGGATTTCAGCGACGTCCAGCGTTTCCGACTATGCCGCCAATTCGATCGGCTGGCTCCAGGGCATGCGCCAGCAGGCCTCCACCGCCGCCGATGCCAAGCAAGCGCTGGCACAGCGCAGCGCCGAGGCTCTGTCCAATGCGACCGGCGTCAATGTCGACCAGGAAATGTCGCTGATGCTCGACCTCGAACACACCTATCAGGCGTCAGCCCGAATGATGAAAACCGTCGACGATATGATGACGGCCCTGTTGAACGCGGTGGGATAATCCATGACCTCAGTTTCCTCGGCCGCCATCTCCAATGCCATGCGTTATCAGCAGATGCGCATGCAGGCGGACCTCGTCAAGGCAACGAAGGAATCCTCGACAGGCAAGGTCGCCGATGTCGGTCTGGCATTGGGCGGACGCACCGCTCAGTCCGTCACCTTCTCGCGCGACCTCGACCGGCTGAACGTGATCATCGATTCCAACGGGCTGGTCGCCGCCCGGCTTTCATCGACGCAAACCTCGCTCGGCCAGCTCTCCGGCGTGGCGCAGACCTTCCTGTCCAGCCTGACCACCGCATCGTCTGGGGACAATTCCGACAGCCTGACCCAATCGACCGGCCAGACGACGATCCAGCAGCTTGCCTCGATCCTCAACACCAGCGTCAATGGCGAATACCTGTTCGCCGGCACCAACACCGACGTCAAGCCGATCAACGATTTCACGGCGGCCGGTTCGCCGGCCAAGGCCGCTTTCGACGCGTCCTTTGTCGCCAAGTTCGGTTTCACGCCCGATGATCCGGCCGCTGCCACCATCACCGCTGCCCAGATGGACGATTTCATCACCAACGATGTCACGCCACAGTTCCTCGGCGCGGGCTGGCAGGCCAACATGTCGAATGCCACCGACCAGCAGATCGTCAGCCGCATCGCGCTCAACGAAACCACCGCGACCTCGACCAGCGCCAACAGCGATGGTGTCAAGAAGCTCGCCATGGCGGCCGCAATGGTCTCGAGCCTGATGTCCACCAACATCAGCCAGGCGGCGAAGGATACGATCATCACCCGCTCGCAGTCGCTGGTCGGCGAGGCGCTGAGCGGCATCGGCCAGGTCCAGTCCGAAACCGGCATTGTCCAGAAGCGCGTCTCCGACGCCAGTGACCGCATGAAGACGCAAGTCGACCTGTTCGAACGCCACATTCTCGATCTCGAGGCCGTCGATCCCGCCGAAGCCGCGACCCGCGTCGCCGACCTGACGCAGCATATCGAGACGTCCTTTGCCCTGACAGCGCGCCTGCAGCAGCTCAGCCTGTTGAATTACCTGACCTGACAACTCCCAGCGGAACGGTAGAGCCGACGATGTACCAATTTTCCTACGCCGACATCCAGAGCACCTCTGTCGCGGACGCCAAGGACCGCGAGCGTGAGCTGCTGACCCGCTCGATCGACATGCTGTCGGCGGCAGCGGTGGCCGGCCAGGATTCGATGGAGGCGGTGGAGGCGCTGCATTTCACCAATCGCGTCTGGACCGCCTTCGTCGAGGACCTCGGCTCCAGCGACAACGCGCTCCCCAAGGAATTGCGCGCCAACCTGATCTCCATCGGCCTGTGGCTGCTGCGCGAAGCGGAGGACATCCGCCAGGGACGCACCAACAATTTCGAAGGGCTGATCGAAGTATCCCAGATCATCCGCGACGGCATTCAATGACCAACACGCTGAAGATCTCGCTGAAGCCCAACGAGAAGATCTACATCAATGGCGCCGTCATCCGTGTCGACCGCAAGGTCACCGTCGAGCTGATGAACGACGTGCAGTTCCTGCTCGAGAGCCATGTGATCCAGGCCGACCAGGCATCGACGCCGCTCAGGCAGCTTTATTTCATCGTGCAGGTCATGCTGATCAACCCTGCCGGCGCTGGCGAAGCACGCGAGATGTTCCGCCGCTCGCTGCCGCTGCTCATTGCAAGTTTCGAGGATGCCGAGATCTGCAGCGCCTTGAAACAGATCGATCGCATGGTCGGCGAGGATCATATCTACGAGGCATTGAAGGCGATCCGTTCGCTTTATCCTCTCGAACGCCGCGCGCTTGGCGGCAATGACGATGTTCCGGGCGCCTCGCGCCCGCTGGCCGTGGGAGCACGCTACTGATGACCGTGGACATGACGACGACGATACCGGTTGGCGCCAACCAGACCACCACGCAGGCATCCAAGACAGCTGTCGACTACAACTCGTTCCTGAAGCTTCTGATCGCCGAGATGAAGAACCAGGATCCGACCAAGCCGATGGATTCGACGCAATACGTCGCCCAGCTCGCCACCTTCTCGCAGGTCGAGCAGTCGGTGCAGACCAACACCAAGCTCGACCAGATCATGCAGTCTTCGGCGCTGTCGCAGGCCGACGCTCTCATAGGCCGCAACATCACCTCGGCCGACGGCAAGACGTCAGGCACTGTGGCTTCGGTGACGCTTGGCAGCAACGGACTGATCGCAGTGCTCCAGGATGGCACCACGGTGCCGGTCGGCGCGGGCGTATCGATCAAGCCGGCGAGCTAGGCCAACCGCCCACATGAACGAGGCCGACGCTCTCGACATCGTCCAGTATGCGGTGTGGACGGTGCTGACCGCCTCCGCGCCCGTGGTGCTGGTCGCCATGGCGGTCGGCATCGGCATCGCGCTTATCCAGGCGCTGACTCAGGTGCAGGAGATCACCTTGACCTTCGTGCCGAAGATCGTCGCCATCATGCTCGTGGTGGCGCTCACCGGCCCGTTCATCGGTGGCCAGATATCGGCCTTCGCCAACGTCATCTTCGAGCGCATCCAGAACGGGTTCTGAAACCCCTCGGGAAGGGTGCGGCGGCTTCAACTCGGAATGCTTGAAAACAGCGGTCCGCTTGCGGCGGCGCCCGTTCTGGCTAGATTGCCGTATAGCCATTCCCGGCCAGGCGATCATTTTGTCCCGATGACTTCTCGCAAATCCCCGGAGCAGCCAGGACCGACCGACGGACCATGTGCGGCATAGCCGGCGTATGGCGCAAGCGGAACCCTGTCTCCGGCGGCGATCTCGCCGCCGTCGGCCGCATGATGCAGGCGCTGGCGCATCGCGGTCCTGACGACCATGCCACGTGGAACGACAGCCGGCTGGCGCTGGGGCACCGGCGGCTCTCGATCATCGATCTCTCGAGCATGCGCGTGAGCCGATGCTCACGGCCTGTGGCCAGGGTGTGCTGGTCTACAATGGCGAGGTCTACAACTACCGATCCTTGCGCGGGACACTTGAAGTCGAAGGCAGGCGGTTCCGGACGGTCTCGGACGCCGAGGTGGTTCTCGAGGCCCTGCACCACTGGGGGCCGGACAAGGCCATTCCGCTGTTCGACGGCATGTTTTCCCTTGCCTATTTCGATGGGCGGGCCACCACGCTCTGGCTGGCGCGCGACCGTCTCGGCATCAAGCCGATGTCGGTGGCCGAGACCGCCGAGCGAATCCTCTTCGCTTCCGAGGACAAGGCGATCCTTGCCTGTGACGACGTCGCCCGCGCCATCGACGCGCGTGAGATCACCCTGCGCCTTGCCTGGCAGAGCCGTGACTCCCGCTCCAGCCTGTTCGAGGGCATAGAGCGGCTGCCGCCAGCAGGCCTGTGGAAGATCACCGACGCCGGCATCGAGAAGCGCTGCTTCTGGCACGTCCTCGATGTGCTCGACGCGGCCCGCATCGTCGGCGACGACGCAACGGACGCCGAGCATATGGCGACGCTGGAAAAATTGATCCAGGACAGCGTCGGGCTCCATTGCATTGCTGACACCAGCCTGGCCGCGGCCTGCAGCGGCGGTATCGATTCCGGCCTCGTCACGACGCTGGCGAAACGGTTCAGGCCGGAAATGTCGGCCTATGTCGTTGACCCACGCATCGGCCACAGCGAAGCCGAGGATGCCGAACGCACCGCCAGCCATGCCGGCGTGACCTTGCACAGGATCCCTATCGACAAGGACCGCTTTCTGGAACTCTGGCCAAGGACGATCTGGCACCTGGAAAGCGACGGCTGGCATGCAAGCCATGCCTGCCTGCTGGCGCTTGCCGAGCAATGCCGGGCCGATGGCGTCAAGGTGCTTTTGACCGGCGAAGGCGCCGACGAGCTCTTTGGCGGCTATGATTGGCAGGAGGCCAGCATGAGGCTGTGGCGGCCCTGGTCATGGCCGGGACGCCTGTTTCGTTCGAAGCGTTACTTAGCCCGGCGATTCGAACGCCAGAGATACGCCCCTTTCCGGACATCGATCGCGAATGCCCATGGCTGGGATCGCAACATCGTGCTCAGGGCGCTGTCGCCGGAACTGAATTTCCTTCAGGCCAAGATCTTCGATCGGTTGAAGCCGTTGCCGTCGCTCAGCGATCGCGCTTTCCTGGGCTGCTGCCTGCACGACCTGTATGGACACATGCAGGATCTGCTGAACCGGCATGACCGGCTCAGCATGGCGGCCTCGGTCGAGCTCAGGGTGCCGTTCATCGAAAACCGGCTGATCGACTTCGCGATCCATCTGCCGAGACGGCACAAATACCGCCACAAGCAGGGCAAATGGCTCTTGAAGAAGGTGGCGGAAAAACACATTCCGCGTGAGAATGTTCATGCCCGCAAGAACGGGTTCCAGGTTTCCGCGAATTTTACCACCGGCACGCAAGGGCTGTTGCGCGGCGGCTTGCTGCGCGATGCCATGAAATGGCCGGCAGCTTCCGTGGACGACCTGATCGATCTGGCAAGGCGCGACCAGGCATCGCGGATGCGGCTGGTGGGTATGGAGCTTTTCCTCCGCCTGCACGCCGGCGGCCAGACTGCCGGCCATCTAACCGAAGCACTGCGGGCCGCCGACAATGAGGCGGGTTGAAAAGGGCCTGAGCGCAGACGCCAACGATAGCTTTGCGAGGCTGATGGCTGCGTGGCCCTTCGCTATCCCCTTGTTGGACCATGATCTTCCACGCAAGACATTCGCCCTTTGCTGCGTGATGCCATAGTTTCGGCTAACGATCCGGGGAAAGGGATCACCGCAAGGATCCGCAGGCCGTGGCAGGGACCCATCCATGATTGACGAAAAGCCGGAAAGCGAGAGCGTCTCGGCGCTGGCGCCCTTTCGGCATGGCATTTTCCGCGCCGTCTGGGCCGCAAGCCTCGTCTCGAATTTCGGTGGCCTGATCCAGGGTGTCGGCGCGGCCTGGATGATGACCACCATCGCCACCTCGCCCTATCAGGTCGCCCTGGTCCAGGCCTCGACCACCTTGCCGATCATGCTGTTTGCGCTTGTCGCCGGCGCCATCGCCGACAGCTTCGACCGGCGCAAGGTGATGCTGGTTGCCCAGATCTTCATGCTGGTCGTCTCGCTGCTGCTGACCGTGTTCACCTATTGCAACCTGATCACGCCGTGGACGTTGCTTGCCTTCACCTTCCTGATCGACAGCGGCACGGCATTGAACAGTCCATCCTGGCAGGCCTCGGTCGGCGACATGGTGCCCCGCAACAAAGTGCCCGCCGCGGTGGCGCTGAACTCCATGGGCTTCAACCTGACGCGCAGTGTCGGTCCGGCGATCGGCGGCATCATCGTCGCGGCCGCTGGTGCCGCGGCCGCCTTCGCGGCGAACGCGGTGAGCTATATCGGCCTCATCGTCGTGATGGCGCGCTGGAAGCCGGATGTGCCGGTATCGACCTTGCCGCGTGAGTCGCTGGGCGCGGCCATGGGCGCCGGCCTGCGCTATGTCGCCATGTCGCCCAACATCGGCAAGGTGCTGGTCAGGGGGGCCGCCTTCGGCTTCAGCGCCGGCGCGGTGTTAGCACTACTGCCGCTGGTGGCGCGCGACGTCGTCAAGGGCGATGCGCTGACCTACGGCATCATGCTGGGCGCCTTCGGCATTGGCGCCGTCGGCGGCGCCTTGATCAGCGTGCGGCTGCGGCAGCTGCTCTCCAGCGAGACGATGGTGCGCTGCGCCTTTGCCGGCTTCGCGGTTTGCGCCTTCAATGCGGCGATCAGCCCGCATGCCTGGCAGACGTCGCTCGGCCTGCTGGTTGGCGGTGCCTGCTGGGTGATCGCGCTTTCGCATTTCAACGTCACCGTGCAGATGGCGACGCCGCGCTGGGTGGTCGGCCGGGTGCTGTCGGTCTACCAGACCGCGACGTTCGGCGGCATCGCGCTCGGCAGCTGGATCTGGGGCGTCGTCGCCGATGCGCATGGCGCTGAAACCGCGCTGATCGCGGCCGCCATCGCCATGCTGGCCGGCGGCGCCATCGGCCTTGTGCTGCCGCTGCCGCAGCAGCAGGTGCTGAACCTCGACCCGCTCAACCGCTTCAAGGAGCCGCATCTGGCGCTGGACCTGAAGCCGCGCAGCGGTCCCATCGCCATCATGATCGAATATGTGATCCGCCATGAGGACGAGGCGGAATTCCTCGCCACCATGGCCGAACGCGGCCGCATCCGCCGCCGTGACGGCGCCCGCAACTGGACGCTGGCGCGAGATCTCGAAAATCCGATGATCTGGATCGAGCACTACCACACGCCGACCTGGCTCGAATATGTGCGCCACAATGGCCGCATCACCCAAGCCGACGCCACGGTCGGCGAACGCCTGCGGGCGCTGCACAGCGGCAGCGAGCCGCCGCGCGTGCGTCGCGTGATCGAGCGCCCGACAACCGCCGGCACCGCGCTGGTGATGGCCAAGGTGCCGATCGAGCACTGATCCGCTGCGGAGAGCTGGTGTCCGCCGGTTAGAGCATAATCTGACCTGACGGAATCGCGAGGGATTCCCATCGGCGAGAATATCTGATTCATCATGTCTGCTGGA
>NZ_VFUX01000033.1:0-71239 GCF_006441275.1 Mesorhizobium sp. B2-4-17
GTAGAGCTCGGGGGTATGCGGCAACTCAAGGAAATTGAGTTCCACCAGCCGTTCCCTGCTCAAACGCTCCAGCGACGAGCCGTGGCGCGGATGATGCATGAGGATGCGCCGCGGCGGCACGTTATATTCGGAAAAATCGTCACCGGTCGTATCCAAGGCAGCACCCCTTCGGGCACGCATGTTAAGTCCGATATCCTCACAAAACGTTAGACGTTCCAACCGCCATGGGCGGCCGTCAGCAGCCGACTGCTGGCGACCGGCATCGGATCGGCAATCGGGCTTCGTCAAGCAACGCCTTGTTGTTTCCCGCGGCGGGTGCCGAAGCCGAGCAAGGTCGAGCGGTCGCGTTCTTCGGCCTGTTTCCGAGACCGTACGCGCATCAGATCCTTCCAGCCGACATAGCCGACCAGCTGCAGGCTTTCGGGATTGACCACCGGCAGATGGGACACGTTGGCCATCAGCAGCTTGTCGGAGAGGCCTTCCAGATATTCGTCGGGATAGGCGAGCGTCACCTTGCTTCCGGCGAGCAAGTCGCCGAGCGTCGTCGTCCTGTGCTTGCCGGCACGGCGCCAGCGCAAAATTGCCGGCGGATCGATGAGGCCGAGCACCTGCCTGTTCTCGTCGACCACAGGAAAGCTCGGATGCCGCGTTTCCGGTGCGGTCAGGAAAGCCGCCGCGCCATGCAGCGTCATGGTCGCCGGCACGCTCTCGACCTGCGAGGTCATCACCTCGCGCACCCTGGTCAGCGCGAAGGGATCGACACGATATTCACGAACCAGATGATGTCCTCTTCTGGCGATCTTCTCGGTCAGGATCGAACGTTTCATCAGCAGCACCGTCACGGCGTGCGCCGCCGCACAGGCCGTGATCAGCGGCACCAGCACATGCGTGTTGCCGGTCAACTCGACGGCGAAGAAAGTCGCCGTCAGCGGCGCGCGCATCGTGCCGCCCATCGTGGCGGCCATGGCCAGCAGCGTCCAGAAACCCGGATCGGCCGGAGGCAGAATTCCGGCAAGTACCGCTCCCATCGCCCCGCCCATGATCAGAAGCGGCGCGAGCACGCCTCCGGATGTTCCCGAACCGAGCGCCACCGACCAGATGATGGCCTTGACCACGAGCAGGAGCAGTGCCGCGGTGGCGAGCGTGCGGCCATCGAGCATGTCGGCGATATTGTCGTAGCCGACACCAAGCGCCTGCGGTTCGATCAGCCCGCCGATGCCGACCACCAAGCCGCCGAGCATTGGCCACCACATCCAGTGGATGGGCAGCTTCTGGAAGCCGTCCTCGCAGGCATAAACCAACCGCGTCAAAAGCCCCGATAACAAGCCGGCGCAGATGCCGACCAGAACCCAGCCGCCAAGCCCAAGGAACGAGACCGCCATGCCGCCCTGGAACAGGAAAATCGGCCCAGGCAGATGCAGCAGAGTGCGCTCGACCTCGGCGATGATCACGGCAACCGCCACCGGAATGAAGCTGCGCGGCGTCCATTCGAACAGAAGCAGCTCCACCGCGAGCATGATCGCGGCGATCGGCGTGCCGAACACGGTGGTCATGCCCGCCGCCGCCCCCGCCACCAGCAATGTCTTGCGCTCATTGTCGCTGACCGGCAGCATCTGCGCGATCAATGAGCCGATGGCGCCGCCGGTCATGATGATCGGCCCCTCGGCGCCGAACGGCCCGCCGGAGCCAATCGAGATCGCCGACGACAGCGGCTTCAAGATCGCCACCTTGGCATCGAGCTTTGAACGTCCGAGCAGGATCGCCTCGATGGCCTCGGGAATGCCATGGCCTCGGATCTTCTCGCTGCCATAGCGCGCCATCAGGCTGATGATCAGCGCACCGATGACCGGGACGATGACGGCGGCAAGCCCAAGCGGCGTGTCCTGCAGCTTCAGCTCGGCGAGTGAGAACTGGCCGAAATAGGCGATATTGGTGGCGAGCCGGATCAGCTTCAGCAGCGCGATGCCGGCAAACAGCCCCGCCGTGGCGACCACAACGGCTATTGCCGCGATGAACAGCACTCGTGCATCGGTGGTGAAATCCCTGAGATGACCGGGGTTGGGTTGATGGGTCTTCATCGTGGTTTGCTTCCTGGCGGCGGGCCGTGTCTGGGATATGCGGCACCGTCGAAACGGCCAGCCGGATTGTCGGCTGGCTATGTATCGTAACACGACATAATTATTCAAGCCGGTTTCGCCTGAAATCCGTTTGAGCTTTCGCCGGAAAACGAACAAATGTCTGGCATGACGCAGCCCGCAAAACCTCGCCCCGCCATCAAACAGACCGACTACCAGCGGCTGTCCGAGTTTCGCTATCTGATCCGCCGCTTTCTCGAATTCAGCCAGCTGCAGGCGGAAGACGCCGGCCTGACACCGCGCCAGCATCAGGCGCTGCTGGCGATCAAGGGATATCCGGGCGGCGGACCGGTGACGGTCGGCGATCTGGCGGAGCGCCTGCGCATCCGCCACCACAGCGCCGTCGAACTGGTCAACCGCCTTAGCGAGGCGGGACTGGTCGTGCGGGATCAGGACACGGACGACAATCGCCGTGTGCTGCTGCGGCTGACGGAGCGCGCCGACGATTGCCTGGCCGAGCTGTCGGCGGCGCATCTCGACGAGCTCTCGCGCATCGAACCCGTGCTGAGGCGCCTGCTCGATCGGGACCGCGAGTGACGTCTCGGGTCTTGGGTGGAACGATACTGATTATTTCCCGGCGCCCGAATCCTGTGGCTTCGCCGCAGCGTCTTGGACGCAGGACAGCCAAAGCAGCGATGCCGTGAAATCAACGGCTGTCCCGTTGCTGCCCCAGCGGCGCTGTCTCGGTGCATGGCAAGATCAGGCCAGCTTGATCAGGTCCTGAGCCACCAGCGTGCCGCCAAACTGCTGCAGATGGCTGGCCTGCCGCAGCGTGCCGAGGTCAAGCGCCGCATAGCCGAGTCGCTCGATGAGAGCGGCAACCTGGGACCTCGCGCTGCCATCATCACCGGACAACACCACAACGCGCCGCCCGCCCGCCTGCGCTGGCGGCGCTTCCAGTTTTGCCGCCGGGACCGTATTGAAGGCCTTCACGACACGGGCGCCGGGAAAAGCCTCCGCGACGATTTCGGTTGAGAGGCGGCCGCCCAGATCGGCGGGCTTGAACGCTGGAAAATCGACCGCGTTGCTCGCGTCGATCACCAGACGGTTGTTCCAATCGGCACCCGCGCTCCCGGCGAACGCCTGAATGGCACCAAACGGAATCGCCAGGATCACCACATCGGCGTGGACCACGTCACCGGTGGTGGCAGGCTTGATGTTGGGACCGAGTGCGCGTGCCATGTCGGTGAGCGACGACGGTCCCCGGCTGTTGGCCACCATCACATCGATGCCTTGGCGCGCGAATTGCGTGGCGATGGCATGGCCGATGGCACCAGATCCGATTATCGCATAGGTCATTTGCCAGGTCCTCTGAAGTCGGTGGATTCGTCTGTCGCGAATGGTAGCGCCCCTGACCAAGGGTACGAAACTTGTAAAATTTCGAGTCTTCTATTCGAGAAAATCGTCATGTCTGATCCCGGCACGCCAACGTCTGATCAATTGCGAGTGTTTCTGACCGTGATCGACGTTGGAAGTTTCGCGCGCGCGGCGCGCCAGCTCAACCGAGCCACTTCGGTTATCAGCTACACGATCACCAATCTGGAAGCGTAGCTTGGCGTCACGCTTTCGAACGAGATTCCACCAGCCGGCCCGGCTCACTGACGACGGGAAAGCGCTGCTTTCGGAAGCGCGCAATGTCGCCCGAGCAGCAGACGTCGAATTGAGCAAATGGGAATAGCGAGCGAATGCATGTCACCCAAAAGTGACTTCGGTTTTGGCAACACGACAGGCATAAGACAAAGACCAGAGACGGGTCGCCTGAATCCGTTGAGACGCGACGCGCTTGGAGCGCCGGTGACTCCAGTCGGCGCGTAGCGCCGGCCTCGCCACAAGACAGTCAATTTGGTTCGATGATCCACACGCCTCGTAACGGCTTGTCGATGGCGTCGAACGTCACGCTCGACCGTATCTGACTGTTCGCCTGATGCAACTGCGGTCAAATCTGATCCCGTAGGAACCAGCTATTCGATCACTTGAATTGAAGATTGAACCACCATGCGGATGGGCGCAGACCCGTCTGCGAAAATGACAAAAGGAAATTACATGGCCGCTGCAGTATTCCCCAAGGTTGGTCTCGAGGCGATGTTGACGCCCGAGAATTGCGTCCTTGTGCTTATCGACCATCAGGCCTTCCAGGTTGCGGGTGTTCGAAACATCGACCCGCAAATCATGATCAACAACACGGTTGCTCTCGCAAAGGTGGCCAAAGCGTTCAATGTGCCGACACTTCTGACGACGGTGATCAAGGATCGCGGTGGAGAGCTTCTCAAGGCGATCCAGGACGTGTTTCCCGATCAGGTTCCGATCGACCGGACCACTATCAACACCTGGGAGGACAAGGCCTGCGTCGACTGGGTGAAGAAGACCGGTCGGAAGAAGGTCGTCATCGCTGGCCTCTGGACCGAAATATGCCTCGCTTTCCCGGTCATCCAGGCGCTTGGCGAAGGCTGGGAAGTCTATTTCGTAACCGACGCTTCCGGCGGCGTCAGCACGGAAGCCCATGATCGCGGCGTTCAACGGATGATCCAGGCCGGCGGCGTGCCGCTGACCTGGATAGTGTTCGCATCGGAACTCCAGCGCGATTGGGCGCGGGAATCCACCGTTCCGGCGCTGGCGCAGGTCCTCCTGGACCATGGTGGAGCGACCGGCACCAGTCTGGCGTGGGAATGGCAACTCCTCGGCTCGCACGGCGGAGCCTGACGGCACGGCGAAGCCCGCTGCCAGGCTGCCGCGGGTTTCGCCTTCCGGACCTCATGGTTACTGCCGCACGACCTCCCTTCGGCTTGTAGCGATCGGCGGGTTAGAAGTTCGGCTTTCGATCGCTCTTCAATCCGCGTCGGGGCGTAACCCGGTGAAGGTTCTCATGTCTGGAGACTGGCGATGACGACGATGCGCGCCGTTCGGCCTTTGGTCCGCCCTCGGTCCTGGACGTTCAGACCATCGCAAAGCCCGTCCCGCAAGCTGGTGAGGCGTTGGTGAAGATGGCTGCTTCGGCGATCAATCCCAGCGACGTGAAGTTTGTCTCCGGCGTGTTCAAATCCGACGCTGCCACGCACGCCTGGCCGCGACTATGCCGGGACGGTCGTCGCAGCTTCGAGCCGTTGGGCAGGCAAGTCCGTATGGGGCAACGGCGCCGGTTTCGGCATCAACCGCGACGGCTCCCATGCCCAATTCGTTGCCATACCGGAAGATTGGCTTTCGGAGATGCCGGCGAACCTGTCGATGGAACAGGCCGCCACCGTCGGCGTCCCCTTTGTCACGGCATGGTCCGCGCTTGTGGTGGCGGGAGATATCCGGGCCGGCGAAACGGTGCTCATCACCGGCGCGTCCGGCGCCGTCGGCCGCGCCGCGATCCAGATTGCGCACTGGAAGAAGGCTCGCGTGATCGGCGCCGACATCAACATGAACCGGGATTCTGAAGCGGATATCTTCATCAACACGAAAACCAAGGACCTGCCCACCATGGCGGCGGCGCTGACCGAGAACAAAGGCGTGAATCTTGTGCTGGACGCTGTCGGCGGGCCGGTCTTCGAGCCGGCGATGAAGTCGATGGGTCTGGACGGCCGCCAGGTGGCGATCACAAGCGTCGGTTCGCGCCGCGTCGAATTCGATCTGATGGATTTCTATCACAACCGTCAACGTTTGATCGGCGTTGATACCGCCAAGCTCACAGGCGTCGAAATCGCGGTGATCATGAACGCGCTTCGCCCGGGTTTCGAGAGCGGTGCGTTGCGACCGTCGCCGCTCAAGACCTGGCCGCTCGATGATGCCGTGAAGGCCTATGAGGCAGTCGCCGCCGGCGATGCCTCGGCAAAACATATCCTGCATCCGCAAGACGCCTAGACCGTTGCAAGAAGGATCCGCTGATGTCCAACTCCGAAGCCAACAAAGCCATCGTGCATCGCTATTTCGAGATGTTCAATTCCGGCGACCTCAGCCAGCTCGCCGACATTGTCTCGGAGGACTATGGCGACAAGCTCGAGGGGCAGACCTCGGGAATCGAAGTCGTCCGGAGCTACCTCAAGGGGCTGAAGGCCAGCTTCCCGGACTTCACCTGGACCATTGAGCAGATTATCGGCGAAGGCGATCGGGTGGCGGTGATCAACCGTGTCAGCGGCACCCAGGTGAATGATTTCGGGGACATCAAGGCGACCGGGAACCGCGTCGATTTCGCCGCCTTTCAGTTCTACCGGATCGCCGATGGCAAACTCGCGGAGCACTGGGAAGTCGCTGACTTCGCCAAGTTCCAGGAACAGCTCACCGCCAAGCCCGCGGCGACCGCCTTCAAGTCCTTCCAGAACACCCTGAAGGACTGATCGCCAACGGCGCCCAGACGCGTCGCATCGTTGAATCCCGGTTGTCGGCGGCGCTGATCTTTCGGCGGGAGCGGGAAGTCGGCAGCCCTACTGCCCTACTGCCCTACTGCAGCGACTTCAGCAGATTGTCGATCGTGAACGGATTGGCCTTTGGCTTGGCCGGAGGGTTGTCGTTGGCCTCGGGCAACGGCGCACGCTGGACTTTGGACGCCTGTTCCGCGGCCTTGCGCTCGGCTTCTTGCCTGGCCTTTTCCTGCGCTGCGATGCGCATCGCCTCTTCCGCGTTCTGGCGTTCCTGCTCAGCCTGCGCCTTGGCGGCCTCGTCCGCCGCTTGCTGTTCCGCGGCGGCTTGCGCTTCTGCGTCGGCCTTTGCCTTGGCGTCGGCATCAGCCTTGGCTTTCGCTTCCGCGTCGGCTTTCGCCTTCGCATCCGCTTCAGCCTGGGCCTGCGCGTCAGCCTCCGCTTTCGCCTTGGCGTCCGCCTCGGCTTTCAGGCGGGCCGCTTCCTCCTGCTGGCGCAGTTCCTCGGCGGCCTTGTCGCGCGCGTCCTGCAGCGCCGCGTAGTAACGCACCTCGCGCCGCAGGCGCTGCTTCTCCAGCAGCGCCGCCTGCATCGCTTCGACGCGCTGCTGCTCCTTTTCCAGAGCGCGCTGGGTCAGGAACTGTGCCAGCGGCTCGCTGTCGAACTGCCGCGTCACGGCGCCGAACGGACCCTCGGCGGTAAAATTCATGACCGGCTCGGAGCCGACCAGCGCCTCGTCGCCGGGCCGATAGGTGATCGCGCCCTTGGCGGAAACCGTGCTGGCGTTGAAATCGGCGGTGACGTCGGCCGACAGGGTCGCCGCCGGATTCTCGAGACTGATCGGCGGCGCCCTCAGCGTGCCGCCGGCAACCGTGAAGGCGATGTCGGCGTCCTTGGCGGCAAAGCTGCCATCGGCGGCAATGTCAGGCGCAAAGGCGGCGGTCTTGGCCGCGTCGATATCGCGCCCGATCGCATCCGCCTTGGCAAGGAACGCGCTGAACGCATCGGGATTGACGCCGGCGATCTGCAGCCTCCTCAGCGTCGCCGTGCCGGAACCCGACAGGGCGGCGACCATCGCATCCACCGACTTGCCGCTGGTCGACAGCGTCGCCGAGAAATCGCCATTGCCGCTGATGCCGGCGTCCGGCAACACGCTTGCCAGATCGGCGCCCGCCAGCTTCATCTGGCCGGTGAAAAGCCCGGTGCCGTCATTGTTCTTCAACTCGAACAGGCCGGTCAGCGCGCCGCCCAGGTATTTCGCCTTGAGGTCGGAGACACGGATGCCTTCCTTGTCGAGCTTGAGCGAAAAGGCGGCGCCATAGGCGGTGGCTAACGGGCCGGCTGCCAATGCCGCCGTCGTCAGGTCGAGGTCGGCGCTGAACGGCAGGCTGGATTTCTGGCTGAACGGCGCGGCCGGCCACACGGTGCCCTTGTCGCTCGCGGTTTTGTCGGCCCCATTCTTATGGGCAAGGAAAGCGGAATCGCCGAACAGCGCCACCGCCAACGGATCGAGGTCGAGTTCGTCGAGCACCAGCGCGCCGGCCAGATGCGGCGCGCCGTCCTTGATATCGATATTGACGTCGCCGGAGACCGCTGCTTCGTTGATGGCGCCATTGACATTGTCGAGCACCAACAGGCCGTTGCCATAATCGCCCTGCGCCGCAAGCGACGTCGACATGCCAGCCCCCATGCCCGGCAGACCGATGCCTGTGGTCATCAGCCAGGGTTCGATGTCGGCGGCATCAAGGCTGATCTTGCCCTTTGCCGTGGGTCCCTGCGGGGTCGCCGCGACAGTTCCTTCGAAGCCCGCCTTGAAGTCATTGCCGGCGAGGCTGAAACTCGTCGCCAGGCCGCCGCCAAATGTGCCCTTGGCCTGGATGTCCGTGCTTGCCTCGCCCAACATGCCGAGCGGCAGCGCCGGCAGGCCGTAGAGCGCCAGCAGCGTTGTGGCATCGGGATTTTTGGCGTTGAAGGTCAGCGTCACCGGCGCTTCGAGCAGTTTGTCGGGCGCCCCCTTCCCCGACAGCGAGGCGGAAAAAGCCGAACCACCGGCCTTGCCTTGCCCGCTTACCGCCAGCCCCGTTGTGCCGTCGCCATTGTCGGCGGCACTCGCCACAAGGTCGACGCGGGCGTCCTGGAAAAGTTCGGGATAGGCAGCGGCGCGGCTCGCCAGCCCCTTCAGCACCGCATTGCCCGGATAATGCTGCGCGGCAACGTCGATCAGCGGCTTCAGGTCGACGGCGACAATCGAGGCATCGAGCTTGCCGGTCGGGCTTGCCGCAAAATCCTTGATCCGGCCGGTGGCGCTGATCGAGGCGCCGGCCAGCCCGCCAACCGAGAGCCGGTCGACTTCAAGCAACCCGTCGCGCAGCCTGAGCGCCGTGTCGACCGTGTCGGCGGTCAACCCGCCGGCGCTGACCGGCCCGGCCTTGATCTGAAAATCGAGATCGCGATCGGCAAAGCGGTTGGCGCCCTTGTCGCTGACGAAGATCGAGGCGAAGGCCGCCAGCCCATCGACATCGAGCTCACCGCCTTCGAGCCGCATCAGCACCGAAGGCCTGGCATCGTCTGGCTGGCTGGAATCGATGCGTCCGGAAAACTTCGCCTTGCCCAGGATCAGCTCGAGATCGCTGAAGGCCTGGCGCTTCTCCGAGAGATCGACCTTGGCCTTGAAGCCGGCGGCCGGCAGACGGCGGATCGCCTCGTCGACGTCCCTCGACAGCCAGGCGGCAAAGCCGGAAGGTTGGGCGACGGCCAAGAGGAGTGAACCGGTGAAGCCGAAATGGTCCTCGACGCTGAGCATGCCGTCGGCTTCCAGCGTGGTGCGGCCGGGCAAGGTCGCGGCAAGCGATTTGACCGACCAGCCGCCTTCGACGGGTTCGGCGGAGAGATGGACGTCACGCACGGTCGTGTCGCCGGCCACCACCGCGGGCAGCCTGACCTCGACGGTGCCGGGTATGGTCGGCTTCGGCAGTTCGAGCAGCGCCTGCTCCAGCCCGGCAATGCGCTGGTCCAGCGTCAGGCCGGCGCCGGCCTGGGCGCCCACCGCCTCGTCGAACTGCACCTGCGCGCCGTTGGCCTCGATGGCGAAGCTCGGCCTCTGGCCGAGATCCACCGAAGCCTTGCCGTCGGCGGTGTAAGGGTTGTCGAGCGGACCCGTTTCGAAACGAAATTCGTCGACACCGAGCTTCTGGTGGTCGAGCGAGAATTTGCCGTTCAGCCGGAAGCCGGGATCCGGCTTGCCGGCGCTGACCTTCACCGTCTCGCCGTCGCTGCCGCGCGACTGGGCCGAATTCTTGTCGGCACCATTCTTGTCGGCACTCGAAATTTTGAACTGGCCGGAATAGGCGGCGGCACCATTGACGATGCCGGCATTGCCATCGGTTTCGATCACCAGCGGATAGGCGTCGGGATCGGCCTTCAGCCGGATCCGCATCTGCCCGGAAGGTTCGGCCTTGCCGGTCGATGCCGCGATCTTGGTGCGCAACCCGTCAAGCCGCAAGGTGCCATCCATGCGCCACGGCCCGGCCAGCGACTTGGCCGAAATGGTGGTGTTGATCTCGGAAAAAATATGGCTGCGTCCGCCGGCGGCATGGCGCAATTCGATCTGCCCCTCCGTCACCGTCAGCTTCTCGATCGAGATCTGGCCGGGATTGAAGGGCGTGGACGGGCGCATCGCCCAGTCGACCGTCCCGTCATTGGCAATACCGATTGTCGCTTTCGGGTGCACCAGCCGCATGTCGAAGATCAGCACCTCGCCGCGCAGGAAAGGCGCCAGTTCCGCATCCATCGAAAACGTCTCGATGGTCATGGCCGGCTGGCCATTGGGGCCGCCGGCGACCGCGACGTTGGAGAAGGTCACCGAAGGGAACGGCAACAGTCTTGCCGTGGCGTCGCCCTGCACCGTCACCTTGCGGCCAAGGATGGCGCTTGCCTCGCGCTCGAACTCGGCGCGGTAGCCGGTCCAGTCGACAAAGTACGGCACCACCAGTGCAGCGCACAGCACCAGTACGAAAAAGCCACCGAAGATCACGAACAGACGTGCGAGCATCAGCTCCGAACTGGTTGATTGAAATTCTGCCGCACTCTACCCGCATCCGCGTGTCGATAAAGAGGCAATTCACCCAGTGTTGCGTCGCGTCGGACGATCTGAAAACAAATCCGGGACAAAGCAGGGATTTTTGGACGTCTCCATCTCGCAGGGCAGCACGACATTTTTTGGCGCCTGATGCTGGGGTTTTGTCCAGAGCAAGCAGAGGCAAATCCCGCTGCACGCTAAGGTGGCGGGCCGACAGTCACAATTGAAAAAACCTCAGCGTGCGTCGCGCTTCGCCTGCGCCACCTTGCCCGCCTTGCGCTGGCGGCCAAGTTCCGCCGGCCGCACCAGCTTCGGCGTCCGCTCGTTGGCCACGACCCGCATGCCCTTGTGAGCCGTCCGCGAATTGTGAGCGGGACCGTCCGCCGACGCATCCTGCTTCATCGCCAGCGCGTTGCGTGCATTTCCGACCAGCGAAACGCGAGCCGCCAGTTGGCGCCGGCGTTCGGCCTCGCCATTCAGGCGCCGCATGGCCATCGCCAGCACCGCCAGCTTCACCTGGGAACCACCATCGGCCTTCGAGGCGGCCGCGCCTTTGGGCGCGCCCTTGCCGCGTATTTCCCGCCGACGGCGGTGAGCTTCGGTCTGCGCCTTGTCGCGCCGCTCCCGCAGCAGCTTGACCAGGCCGGAAAGGTCGGCGTCGGAAAGATCCTGCACCGCCGGATGGTGCGATTTCTCCACCAGTTCCTTTTCATCGGCGCTCAGCGCGCGGGCTTCTTCCTTGCGTGAAATGGCCATGACAGTCCTCCTCAGCCGGCAGACCCGTGTTTCAGGGTTGCCAAAGGAAGCCTCGACCTGAATGGCGGCGCCGTCAAGGCACGGCAAATCGGAACAATCGTGCCGCCAAAACCTATCGAGAAAGCGGACCGGCTTCGACATGATGTGGGATAGGATTTACGGCGGCCTCCATCAACGCGGCGAGGACCGCACCTTCATGAAGGCTGGTCGAGAAACTCGCGGCGACGAACTCAAATGTGGAATCGTGGAACGTTAGGATGAAATGCCGATAGCCGGAGAACAGCTCCGGCGCATGGGACGAGTGAACCCGATTTGCCCTTTCAAGAGATTCGATCCAGGACGAATTGACGACTTCGAACGCGGAATAGGGCTGCAAACCCAATACATGCAACCGATGCCCACTGATC
The DNA here is from genome assembly GCF_006441275.1 of Mesorhizobium sp. B2-4-17. NCBI lineage: Bacteria > Pseudomonadati > Pseudomonadota > Alphaproteobacteria > Hyphomicrobiales > Phyllobacteriaceae > Mesorhizobium > Mesorhizobium sp. B2-4-17. Next base: position 11,714 of record NZ_VFUX01000033.1, read on the forward strand.
GTTTCGTCGTTCGGCGGTCCAAATTGCAACGCCAGATAGGGATCTGCCGCCAGTATAACGACGGTCTGGTTGCCGGTTGCAGCAGAAACCGATCGCGGGTTTGTGCCATCGAATGACGGGCCCGGGATGTTGGCCAGGTAGGCTATGAGCAGCCTGCCTTCATCCGCAAATACATGAGGCAGCGGCGCGCCGGCGCTCGACGGCGGCATCGCGATCGGCCGCAAAGTCTCGGCTTTCGACATCTAATGATCGTCGCCAGGCAATATCTTGCCCGGATTCATGATGTTTTGCGGGTCGAGCGCTTGCTTGATCGTGCGCATGATGTCGACACCATGGCCGAGTTCGTGGCGCAGGAAGCCGATCTTGCCCTGGCCGATGCCGTGCTCGCCGGTGCAGGTGCCGTCCATGGCGATCGCCCGCATGTTGAGCCGCGCGACGAATTTTTCCGACAACGCGATCTCCTGGGGATCGTTGACATCCATCAGCACCAACACGTGAAAATTGCCGTCGCCGGCATGGCCGACGATCGGCGCGATCAATCCCATTTCGGCGATGTCGGCTTCGGTCTCGGTGACGCATTCGGCAAAACGCGAGATCGGCACGCAGACGTCGGTGGAAAGCCCCTTGGCGCCCGGGCGCAGCGTCAACGACGACCAGTAGGCGTCATGCCTTGCCTTCCACAGTTTGGAGCGTTCCTCGGCGACGCTGGTCCACAGGAACGGGCCGCCGCCATTCTCTTCGGCGATCATGCCGAAAGTCTCGGCCTGTTCGGCGACGCCGGCATCGCTGCCATGGAACTCGACGAACAGGCAAGGGCTCTCGGGATAATCGAGCTTGGAATAATTCTTCATCGCCCGCATCTGCAGCGCGTTGACCAGTTCGATACGTGCCACGGGAATGCCCATCTGGATGGTCGCGATGACCGCGTTGCAGGCTGCCTCGACGCTCGGAAACGGGCAGACACCGCCGGAGATCGCCTGCGGAATGCCTTGCAGCTTGAGCGTCAGCGAGGTGATGATGCCGAGCGTGCCTTCCGAGCCGACCAGCAGCCGCGTCAGATCGTAGCCGGCCGAGCTCTTCTTCGCCCGCTTGCCGGTCGTCACCGTCTCACCGTCTGCCATCACCGCCGTCAGCGACAGCACGTTTTCGCGCATCGTGCCGTAGCGCACCGCATTGGTGCCGGAGGCCCGCGTCGCCGCCATGCCGCCCAGCGAGGCATTGGCGCCCGGATCGATCGGGAAGAACAGCCCGGTGTCGCGCAGATGCCGGTTCAGATCCTCACGCGTCACGCCAGGCTCGACCGTGCAGTCGAGATCCGGCGGATTGACCGCAAGGATGCGGTTCATGCGTGACGTATCGACCGATATGCCGCCACCGGGCGCGTTGGTATGGCCTTCCAGCGACGAGCCGACGCCGAAGGCAATCACCGGCACGCGGTGCGCGGCGCAAGCGCGCACGATCTCCTGCACCTCGGCCGTGGTCTCCGGGAGAGCGACACCGTCCGGCGCTTGCGTCGGAATATAGGTGGTGGTGTGCGCATGCTGCGAGCGGATAGCCTGGCCGGTCTGGAAGCGCTCGCCCAGCCGTTGCTTGAGGATGCCAAGCACCGCCGCGATGCCTTCCTCGTTGCGCTCGACCGGATTGAGGTCGCTCAGAGCCATGAATTCCTCCGCTAATGGACCAGTGCCCACGCTTGTCATGCGATTATGGATGCGTAGTCTCACCAGCCCCGCTGTGTCCAGCGCCAGAACAAGGAAGTTTCGATGCCCATCCCCGCCCCCTTCGTCTCCAGGCCCATGGATATCGAGAAGGATTGGATCGACTACAACGGCCATCTCAACATGGCGTATTACAACGTGCTGTTCGACCGCTGTTCGGACGAGGCCTTCGAGGCGATGGGCATGGGCCTGGATTACGTGAAAGAGCGGCGACTCACTATCTACACGGCCGAAGTCCATGTCTGCTACGTGCAGGAACTGCATCTGGACCACAAGGTCAGAGTCTCCTTCCAGCTCATCGACCATGACGAGAAGCGGCTCAGGGCCTACCAGGAAATCCGCCATGTGGACGGCTGGCTCGCCGCCACGTCCGAGACCCTGTCGCTGCATGTCGACATGGCGGGGCCGAAGGTGGCACCCTTCCCCGCCGATGTGCTGGCCAGGATCGAAGCCATGCGCGCCGCCCATTCGGCCCTGCCCATGCCCGAGCGCGCGGGCCGCTCGATCGGCATCAAGCGCAAGTAGGGCGAGGGCGATATCCGTCCAACTCCCGAACGGCGAGGCGACCCGGGTCTGACTTCAAAGCCACACCCGAAACTCAAAATCGCCGAACCTCTGATGTCCGCTGGCACCGGTGCTTGAAGCGGCTCCGGACCCACGTTAACCTTACCGAGGTTTTAACGGGAACAAGCCAATTGAGACGTTGAACGACTCAGCAGAGCGGTCGAAAACGATCCGCATCGAGTTGCGATACGGGCGGCGGGGCAAAGCCGGTTCGAGGGACGTGCATGAAAACCGACATCAAGGTCGAGGTGGACAGGCTGGCCGCTGATCCGCGCATAACGGATTATGATTTCTGGCGTTCGCTCAAGAACGTCGACAACGAAATCTTCCACATCGCGAATAACAACGAGCCGATTCCGTTCGACATGATCCGCTGGCGCAGCATTTTAAAGCGCGCCCGCCTGAAGCGCGGCCACGCCTGACGCCGGCGAGCCGGCCCGAGGCTGATGCCGTTCGTCACAGCCGCCCCGCGGAAACATCCGATAACCGTCGCGCCATTTCACGGCGATCGCCGGATCGCCGCCAGAGGCGAACGCGCGGTCACCGGCGACGACTGGATGATGGCCGTGTTCGTCATCGCATAGGGGATGATGCGGTCGATCACCCGTTCGAGTTCGGCGACCGAGCCGACATGCGCCAGGGCGATGAAGCAGTCCTCGCCGGTCACCCGGTCGCATTGCGCGATTTCGGGCAGTTCGCGAATGATCTCGGCCACGACGGACAATTGTCCCGGCACCGGCCGGATGCGCAGCCACGCCGACAGCTTCAGCCCAAGGGCCGCGGGATTGATCCTCACCGAATAGCCTTCGATCACGCCGTTCTCCTGCAGCCGCTTGATGCGCTCGGCGACGCTGGGCGCCGACAGACCGACCGAGCGCGCAAGCTCCGCCGTGCTGGCGCGTGCGTCCTTTTCCAAGAGGCGCAGGATCTTCATGTCCGCCGCATCAAGGTCGATATTTTCAATCCGAAGGCGCTTCATTGAAATCTCCTTGCTTCCAGTGATGAAAACGGCCAGATAATCGACCATTCTCCATATAAACTGGGAAAACCGCCTGCGATACTGATCCGATGGACGATCAAGCGCAAGCTTCAGCCGCCAGCCCTGCCCTCGGTCGCCACCTGCCCGGCAGCCTGGCGGCAAAACTGCCGCCGCATGTCTGGTTCGGTGTCAGCGCCGTCTTCCACTATCTCGGACCGGCCTTCGCCGTGCTGCTTTTCCCGCATGTCGGCGTGCTCGGCATGGCATGGCTGCGCATCGCCAGCGCGGCGCTGATTTTTGCGCCGCTGACGCGCCCATGGCGGAGCTTCGCCCGCGCCGATCGCCCAACCCGCCTGCTGTTGCTGGCCTTCGGCACCTGCCTGGCGGTGATGAACTGTTCGTTCTACCTGGCGCTTGACCGACTGCCGATCTCGCTGGTGGCGGCGATCGAATTCGTCGGCACCATCGGCGTCGCGCTGGTCGGCCTCAGAAGCGCTCGCAACCTGGCCGCCCTGGCCGTGGCCGTCAGCGGCACCTTGCTGCTGATCGACGTCAAATGGTCCAGCGATCCTGTCGGGCTGTTCTGGGCCTTCTTCAACGGCGCGCTCTTTGTCGGCTACATCGTTCTTGGCCACCGCGTCGCCCGCGCCGGTGCGGGCGACGGCATAGCGGGCCTCGGCGCCGCCATGACGGTCGCCTTCGTCGTCGTGCTGCCGATCGGCCTCGGAGACGCGCTGCCCGCCTTCTTCTCACCGCTGCTTCTCATTGCAGCCATTGGTGTCGGCATCTGTTCTTCGGTCATTCCCTACATCTGCGATCAGCTTGCCATGTCACGGCTGCCGCGCTCGAGCTTTGCGCTGATGCTATCGCTGCTGCCGGTCACGGCAACGCTGATCGGCGTCATCGTGCTGCGCCAGGTTCCCGGCCTCAGGGATTGCCTCGGCATCGCGCTGGTGGTGGCCGGCGTTGCGTTCCACAAGCCGGCCCCATCAGCCAGGTGACCCGGCCGGCTGCGTGACACTCGCGCTATGCCAGTTTCTGCTTGAGGAAAGCGACAGTCCTGCCCCAGGCGAGATCGGCCGCCTTCTTGTCGTAGCGGGCCGCCGACGTGTCATTGTTGAAGGCATGGTTGGCGCCTTCATAGACATAGACCGTGTACTCGACATGGGCGGCGTCGAGCTCTTTCTTGAAGGCATCGATGCCGGCGTTGGTGCGTTTGTCGAGCCCGGCATAGTGCTGCAGCAACGCGGCCTTGATCTTCGAGACATCGGCGGCCTTTGGCTGCATGCCGTAGTAAGCGACGCTGGCGGCGAGATCGGGCGCGTTGACGGCCAGCATGTTCGCGATACCGCCACCCCAGCAGAATCCGATGACGCCAACCTTGCCATTGCCGTCCTTGTCGGCCTTGAGGAAGGCGACGGTCGCCACGCCGTCGGCCACGGTCTGCGCGGAGTCCAGTTGGGTGAACATGTCGCGCGCCTCGTCCTCGTCGGCGGGTGTGCCGCCGAGCGGTGACAGGAAATCCGGCGCAAGCGCCACGAACCCCTCCAACGCCACGCGCCGGGCGACGTCGCGTATATGCGCGTTGAGCCCCCTGTTTTCATGGATGATGATGACGGTGCCGAGCTTGCCGGTCTGGTTTGCCGGTTTGACCAGATAGCCCTTCATTTCGCCGCCGCTGCCGGGATAGGTGATGTCCTCGCCTTTCACGCGGGGGTCGTTGTCGGCAACGATTGCCGCCTGGGCGGAATTGGCAGCCAGAAGCGGCGCGATCGCGGCCGCCGCCGCGCCCGATCCGGCAAGCCTCGTCAGTTGTTCCATGAAGCGCCGGCGATCGAGCGTCAGATGCGTATATTCGTCATAGGCGTCGATCATCGCCTGGGTAATGACGGGTTTTCCGGTGTTTGCGGATGTCGTCGTCATGGACGCACTCCTCGATCTCGATGCCTCGACTGCCTTGCGGTTGGCAAGATAGGGGCGAGCCTCACATCGTCCAGTCACGGCTCGGTGACACTCCGGTTGCGCGGCCATGGGCGAGCGGCGGGACGATCATCACATTTTGGTCATCGGCGACAAATCTTGATGGCGCTGCCACAATAGTGGGGGAAACTGAGGAACCGGCCGCCCCATGGGGCGGCCACGGTCCTGAATGGTCCGATCTGAAAGGAACACGCCGATGACCATGACCTCGCCGATTCTGGCAACCGCCTTCATGGTTGCCGCAGCCGCCATCCTGGCGATGCGCGCGACCGTTGTCGCCACGAGCCGGAGCTCCATGGTCAAGGTTCGCAGCCGCCAGCGCCATCCGGCAAACACCAAAACCCAAGGATGAGGTGAGATCATGAACGTCCAGGATATCGTCAACACCGTTTCTCAAAAGGCAGGCCTCGATCAGGCGACGACAGAGAAAGTCGTCGGCACCATCCTCTCGGTGCTGGAGCACGAGGCCGATGGCACCAGCGCCTCCTCGTTTTTCGCCAAGATCCCCGGCGCCGATGATCTTGCCCACCAATATGACGTCATGGCCGCCGCCCCAGCCGGCGGTGGCGGCTTCCTGTCCTCACTGCAGGGCGCGCTTGGCGGCGTTCTCGGCGAAAAAGCGGGCGCGCTGGTCAACGGCCTCGCCGCGCTCAAGGCATCCGGCCTCGACATGGCGCAGATCCAGAAGGCGGGCGCCACGCTGGTCCAGCAGGCCGAAGCCGCCGCCGGCCCCGATTTGACCAACGAGGTGCTCGGCTCGGTGCCGAGCCTGAAGAGCCATCTGGGGCTTGGCTAAGGCGTTCGACTCGGAAGGCTTTGCGCCGCCCTCATCCGGCTGCCGCCACCTTCTCCCAGTGGAGTGACTGGGGAGAAGGTGCAATTTCAGCCCTGGCGCAATCCCTGCACAACAATTCCGGCAGAACTTGATCGATCACTCGTCCAGCATTGCCTTACTTCGGCAGCGCGTAAGCCATCACATAGTCCCCGGGCTTGGTGCCGACCGAGCCATGGCCGCCGGCGACGATGACCACGAACTGGCGTCCGTCGGCGACCGTATAAGTCATCGGCGTCGACTGCCCGCCGGCCGGCAACCGCGCCCGCCAGAGCTGCTTGCCGGACGTCAGGTCGTAGGCGCGCAGATAGTCGTCGACCGCGGCACCCAGGAAGGCGACGCCACCAGCGGTGATCATCGGCCCGCCGATACCGGGCACGCCGACCCTCAAGGGCAGCGGCAGCGGCGTCATGTCGTAGACCGTGCCGTTGCGGTGCTTATAGGCGATCGCGCCGGTCCTCAGATCGACGCCGGCGACATAGCCCCAGGGCGGCGCCTGGCAGGGAATGCCGAGCGGCGACAGGAACGGTCCCATAACCACCGCGTAGGGAGCGCCCTCATTGCGGTTCAGGCCCTGCTCGCTGCCCTTCGCGTCGCCCGGCGGCGGCACGTCGGCGCGAGGAATAAGTCTGGATGTGAACGCCAGGTAGGTCGGCATGCCGAATATCACCTGCCGCACCGGGTCCACGGCGACCCCGCCCCAGTTGAAGACACCGAAATTGCCGGGATAGATCAGCGATCCCTGTAGGGAGGGCGGCGTGTAGCGGCCTTCATAGCGCAATTTGTGGAAGGCAATCCGGCACGCCAGCTGATCGAACATGGTGATGCCCCACATATCGGCATCGGTCAGCGGCGGCGGGTTGAAGGAGAGGCCCGATGCCGGCTGCGTCGGCGATGTGTGGTCGCCTTCGATGGCGCCACCGGGCGCCGGCATTTCCTTGACCGGTATCATCGGTTCGCCGGTACGCCGGTCGAGCACATAGAGGTCGCCCTGCTTGGTCGGCCCGACCAGCGCCGGCACCACTGTCCCGTCGCCCTTGGTGATGTCGATCAGGCTCGGCTGCGCCGGCACGTCCATATCCCAGAGGTCGTGGTGCACGGTCTGCCGCACCCATTTCAACTGCCCGGTGTTGAGGTCGAGCGCGGTGATAGAGGAGGAGAATTTCTCGACATTGGCGCTGCGCCCGGCGCCGAGCTGGTCGGGAGTCTGGTTGCCGAGCGGCACATAGAGCAGGCCGAGCTTCTCGTCGGCGCTCGGCGTCGACCACATATTGGGCGAGTTGGCGGTGTAGGTCTGGCCGGCCGGCAGCGGCGTGGTCTGATCCGGATTGCCGGAATCCCAGTTCCACAGCAATTTGCCGGTGCTCGCATCATAGGCGCGGATGACGCCGGACGGCTCCTGCGTCGAATAATTGTCGTTGACCGCGCCGCCGACGATGATCTTGCCGCCCGCGATCAGCGGTGCCGAGGTCGAATAGTAATAACCCGACTTTGGGTAAGGCATGCCGGTCAAGAGGTTGAGCGTGCCGCCCTCGGCGAAGGCCGGACAAACCTGCCCATTGGCGGCGTCGAGCGCGATCAGCCGCGCATCCGACGTCGGCAGGTAGACACGGCTTGCGCAAGGCTGGCCGACGGCCCCGGCGGCATCGGCATAGTAGGACACGCCGCGACATGTCTGGTGCTGGCGATCCTTGTCGAGCTTGATCTTGGGGTCGTAGCGCCATTTCTCCTTGCCGGTCGCCGCATCGATGGCGATGGCGAAATTGTGCGGCGTGCAGATGTAGAGCGTGTCGCCGATCTTAAGCGGCGTCACCTGATAGGTGGTCTCGCCGACATCGTCCGGCCCCTTCACATCGCCGGTGCGGTAGGTCCAGGCCGGCTGCAGATTGGCGACATTGTCCGGTGTGATCTGATCGAGCGGCGAGTAACGCTGGCCGAACTGCGTGCGGCCATAGAAGTGCCACTCGCCGGCCGGCACGTCGCCGCCAAGATTGGCATTGGGGATCACCTTGTCGGTGTCGAGCGCGCCGCCGATGTCCTTCGGGTCCGCGGTCATCGAATAGCCGGCCACCGCCAACGATGCCAGCACGGCCAGGATCAGCGGCGCGCGCCCGTCAGGCCCGGCAAGGCCGCGCCTCGCCCAGGGCGTCAAAAGCCACAGCGCCACCAGCACGATGATGCCGCCGCGCGGGCCGAGTTCCCACCAGTCGAAGCCGGTTTCCCAGACCGCCCAGGCCAAAGTGCAGAGCACGATCGCCGCGTAAAGCCACAGGGAGGTGGACCGGCGTCGATAGAGTAGCCAGGCGGTGATCAGGAAGGCGAGGCCTGCAATGATGTAATACCAACTGCCGCCCAGCGAAGCCAACCAGATGCCGCCCGCGCCGAGCGCCAGGCCGATGAGGAAGAGGATGAGGGAGGTGATGGAGACAGCCAAGATGATACTCCTTCGACTGTTGCACGCCAGCGAGGCGGCCATGGGCAACGTCCCTGCCCTTTGTTCAGCTTTCCCTCACCCGCTCCGCCTGTCAAGCTGGCCCACACGCCAAGGTGGCAATCCATCTTGCCATAAGCAGGCCGGTAACATTCGCGAGAAAGCCGAAAAGCGGATCATGGAAAATACTGCTTTCGCGTGTCGCGACTTGTCGCTTGATGATCTCGGCCTTTACGAAGCTTTCCTGGCCTCACCTGCCGGTAGCCACTATTACGACCAGATGCAGGTCGCTCTGGGCGCGGCGATAACCGACGAGGCGCGTGCGGTAGAGCAGCGATTTTTCGTCGCTCTCGGCTACCGCAAGGCCTGAGCGGCCTTCTCGGCACTTTACCGGGAACAAAACGTAGACAGTTCTGGTCTTTCGCCACCGAATCACTACATTCGGGGGAGATGTCCGGCTTTTCCGAAGACATGCCCTTTTTCGACGAACCCAATGCGCGGCCCTCGGCCCCGTCGGGTATTGCCGCGCGCGCCATGGCCGCCCGCGGCGCCCATAACAACGCGCCCGACTATCTCAGGGGGTTGAACCCCGAGCAGAGGCTGGCGGTGGAAACCACCGAGGGCCCGGTTCTGGTGCTGGCCGGCGCCGGTACCGGCAAGACGCGCGTCCTGACCACCCGCATCGCCCACATCCTCGCCACCGGCAAGGCCTTCCCGTCGCAGATCCTGGCCGTGACCTTCACCAACAAGGCCGCGCGCGAGATGAAGCAGCGCATCGGCATCCTGATCGGCGAAGGCAATGTCGAGGGCATGCCCTGGCTCGGCACCTTCCATTCGATCGGCGTGAAGCTGCTGCGCCGCCACGCCGAACTCGCGGGGCTGCGTTCCGACTTCACCATCCTCGACACCGACGACGTCGTGCGGCTGATCAAGCAACTGATCCAGGCCGAAGGCCTGGACGACAAGCGCTGGCCGGCCAAGCAGTTCGCCCAGATGATCGACGGCTGGAAGAACAAGGGGCAAGGTCCGGCCGATATCGCCGAGGGCGACGCGCGCAGCTTCGCCAATGGCAAGGGCCGCGAACTCTACAAGGCCTATCAGGAGCGGCTGCGGACGCTGAATGCCTGCGATTTCGGCGACCTGCTCTGCCACCCGATACGCATCTTCCGCGCCAATCCGGACGTGCTGAAGGAATACCACAAGCGCTTCAAATACATCCTCGTCGACGAATACCAGGACACCAACACAGCCCAGTACATGTGGCTGCGGCTGTTGGCGCAAAGGCCGCAGGTTTCGCGCGCATCGCCGACAAGCGATCTCCAATCGGCCGAAGGACGCAAGCCCGACCGGGCGTCCGAGCCGTTGCGAGGCCCGCGCGGAGGGCCCGCGCCGGCAGGCGCGGAACAGCCCGTGAGCGATAACAAAGTCAACATCTGCTGCGTCGGAGACGACGACCAGTCCATCTACGGCTGGCGCGGCGCCGAGGTCGACAACATCCTGCGCTTCGACAAGGACTTTCCCGGCGCCACCATCATCCGGCTGGAGCGCAACTATCGTTCCACCGCGCATATCCTCGGCGCCGCCTCCCACCTCATCGCCCACAATGAAGGCCGCTTCGGCAAGACGCTGTTCACCGACCGTGACGATCCCGAGGACGGCAAGGTCAATGTGCACGCGGCCTGGGATTCCGAGGAGGAAGCCCGCGCCATCGGCGAGACCATCGAGGCCTACCAGCGTCAGAAGCACAATCTCAACGACATGGCGATCCTGGTCCGCGCCTCCTTCCAGATGCGCGCCTTCGAAGACCGCTTCATCACGCTCGGTCTCAATTACCGCGTCATCGGCGGCCCGCGCTTCTACGAGCGCATGGAAATCCGCGACGCGCTGGCCTTCTTCCGCGTCGTTGCCAATGGTACCGACGACCTTGCCTTCGAGCGTATCGTCAACGTCCCCAAGCGGGGACTCGGCGAGGCCACCATCCGCCAGATCCACGACACGGCGCGCGCGCTGCGCGTCCCGATGCTGGAGGCTGCGGCGACTTTGGCCGAAAGCGACGAGCTGAAGCCGAAGCCCCGGGCCGCCTTGCGCGAGGTCGCGGCCAATTTCGAACGCTGGCAGAAGGCGCTGGAAACCAAGCCGCATACCGAACTTGCCGAGACCATTCTCGAAGAGAGCGGCTACACCGACATGTGGAAGAACGACCGTTCGGTCGAGGCGCCCGGCCGGTTGGAGAACCTCAAGGAACTGATCCGCTCGATGGAGGAGTACGAGTCGCTGCGCTCCTTCCTCGAACATGTCGCGCTGGTCATGGATGCCGAGCAGAATGCCGACCAGGACGCCGTCAGCATCATGACGCTGCATTCGGCCAAGGGCCTCGAATTCGAGACCGTCTTCCTGCCCGGCTGGGAGGAAGGCCTCTTTCCCCATCAACGCGCGCTCGACGAGGGCGGCCGCTCCGGGCTGGAGGAAGAGCGGCGGCTGGCCTATGTCGGCCTGACACGGGCCAAGAAGAACCTGCACCTCTGGTTCGTCTCCAACCGCCTCATCCATGGCCTGTGGCAATCGACCATCCCGTCGCGCTTCCTTGAGGAACTGCCGGAAGCCCATGTCGAGATCGCCGAAGCCGGCAACTCCTATGGCGGCTACGGCAATCCCTATGGCGGCGGTTCCTTCGCGTCGGGCCGTGGCGGCAAAGGGGCAGGAAGGCAGAATCCCTACGGCGCCTCACGCTTCGACAATATCGGCGGCAATGCCGGCGGCACGGAAAAATCCGGTGCCTTCTCCAACACCTATTCGACGCCGGGCTGGCAGCGCGCGCAGGCCAACCGCACCGAGGCGACCGACCGCAACTGGGGCACGCGCTCCGGCCATCAGGTCGAACGCATCGGCTATGGCGAGACCGATTCCGGCTACGGCGCCGGGCGCACGAGCGTAAAAGGCCGCACCATCGACGGCGAACTGGTCGCCAAATCCGTCGCCGACAAGCCGTCGCCCTTCAGCGTCGGCGACCGTGTCTTCCACCAGAAATTCGGCAACGGCAACATTTCGGCCATCGAAGGCAACAAGCTGACCATCGACTTCGACAAGGCCGGCCAGAAACGCGTGCTGGACGGGTTTGTCGCGGCGGTGTGAGTTCTGCCGGCCCCGTCTGGCCGCAGCCCCTCAATCCACCTTCTTCTCGCCCCGCTCGCCGGCCTTCACGATATCGCCCGTCGTGAACAGGATTTCCTTCAGTTCCGCCCGCCAGTCCAGCTTCTGGCGCAGCAGGAATTCGAGATCCATGCCGAAATGCTTGAATTCCTCGCTCTGCGCGTTCTGCATGATCGCCTTGGCTTGAGGGTCTTTTTCCACCGACATGCGCTGTTCGTACCAGCTGATCGCTTCCGCCTCCTCGATCAGCGAGGTGATCATGCGGGCAAAGGTCCGCACTTGCTGCGACAGTTCTTCAGGCGGTTCGTGATACTGGTCGAAACCCATGTCGTCCTCCGTGGTTAGTCCCAGTGAATGCCCGGGAACGGCGCCGGTTCCGCATCATCGTTGCAATTCGGCCAGCGCCCTCTCCAGCGGTGCCGTCGATATTTGGATCGGGCCGGAAAATGCCAGATCCATGTCGAAGATCAGGTAGATCGCCCCGGCAATCATGGCTGCCGACACCACGTAGGTGCCGATGGTGATCGCGTTTCGCGGTGCCCTGAAGCCGAAGCCGGCGAAGATCAGCACCAGCCAGGCAACCAGCATCACAATCAGCGCCACGGGGATCGTACTCTCCGACTGCTCGATCAGAACCCAACGTAGTTCCGTCACCTTCTGCAGATGCTGGCGGGCATCTTGCAGCAAGGCGCTATGCGCGTCATCCGCCGGTATCAGCGCACTCAGCCTATTGCCAATCTCAATGAGCAGGTGCTCCGATAGCCGGTTGGCGTCGATTGGCGTTTCATGGGTCGGCGAGTCCTGACCCGTCACGCGCTGCACATAGATGCCAAAAGGCTGGCGCACCACGTCGGTCTCAGGCCCGTATTGGCGGAGCGACCGGTCGAGAAGGATCATTTCGGTCGCATAGGCGTGCACGTTGCGGTCGATCGATTCGTAGGTGTTCCTGGCCGAGTTGATCATCAGTCCGAGCATCAGCGACGTCATGACCCCGAACAGATTGGCGGTGAGCCGAACCACGGTGTTTGTGTCGTCGTCGCGATGTTTGGCCGGCAATGTCGGCCAGATCGCCATGCTGGCGAACGCCGCCGCCACAAGGCATAGGAAGATCACCAATGCGATCAACGCTTCGCGCATCCGCTCATTTCTGCACGGCATGCGCCAATTGCCAATGGCAAGACACTGGTCACACAGCGAAAGTTGCGACTCCGTCAGGCGTTTCTCGTATCTCTGGTGTCTTACGACACCGGTGCTGCTCCGCCTTCCTCGGTGCGCCGCGCGATGAACTCGTCAAGCGCGCCCGACGTGGCCAGCGCCGTCGCCGGCGGCTCGAAATCGGCGAGGATGCGTTTCCATATGCCTGTGGCGCGTTCGGTGGCGGTCTTTGATCCGCTTTGTGTCCAGTTGCCGAAGTTCGACCAGTCGGCCACCAGCGGCTCGTAGAAGGCGGTGCGGTAGCGCGCCATGGTATGGCCAGCCGAGAAGAAATGGCCCCCCGGCTGAACCTCGGCAATCGCCTCGAAGCCGATGGAGTCGCTGTCGCCGGGCGTCGCAGCGCAAAGTTCGGCGATCGTCTGCAGGGCTTCGACATCGGTGACCAGCTTCTCCAGCGAGACGCTCAAGCCTCCCTCCAGCCAGCCGGCCGCGTGGATGCAGACGGTGGCGCCGGCCAGCACCGAGCCCCACAAGGCGAACTGCGTCTCATGCGCCGCCTGCGCGTCCGAGATGTTGGCGGCACTGCCGCCGCCGGACCGCCAGGGAAGTCCGGTGAAACGGGCCAGCTGGCCAGCGCCGAGCGTCGCCTTGATGTGCTCGGGCGTGCCGAAGGCCGGCGCTCCGGACTTCATGTCGACATTGGAGGAGAAGGAGCCATAGACCACCGGCGCGCCGGGCCGCACGATCTGCGCCAGCGTCAGGCCGGCCAGGGCTTCGGCATGCTGCAGCGCCAGCGCGCCGGCCACCGTGATCGGCGCCATCGCCCCCGCCAGGCAGAACGGCGTGATGATCGAGACCTGGCCCGCCCTGGCGAAATCGATGATGCCTTGCGCCATCGGTATGTCGAGCTGGCGCGGCGAGTTGGTGTTGATGACGGTGTAGCACCAGGCATTCGACTGAAATTCGTCCCGCGACAGGCCGCGCGCCAGTCTGACCATCTCGAAACTGTCGTCGACCTGCGGCGTGCCGCGCGCGAAGACGAAGGGGAACTTGTCGGACAGCGTCAGCTGCGCGCGGTTGACGGCATAGTGACGGAAACGGTTGTCGACGTCCTGCGGCTCGACGCAGGGGCCCAGCATGTGCAGCACATCGAAATGCTGCACCATCTTGATGAACTCCTCGAAGGCCTCGAGCGTGCCGGGCCGCCGGCCCCGTACGAGGTCGGTGACGTTGGGCGCGCCGGAGCCGGCCAGGAACGTCATCGAACCCAGTTCGAGGGACAGGTCGCGGGCACGCGCGCCGGCATGGGCATGGATCGATCGCGGCGCGGAGGCCAGCGCCGCCGCCACCATGTCGCGCCCGATGCGCACCATGTCGGTGTCCGAATCGACCAGAGCGCCGGCGCGAGCGAAATAGTCGCGCGCCTGCGGCAGCAGCACCTTGATGCCGAGCTCTTCCAGCACCCGCAGCGCTGTGTCGTGGATCGCCGCGACCTGGTCATCCGAAAAGATCGGCTGCGGCAGAAACGGGTTCTTCAGCGACCGGTAATTCGGCCGGCGGCTGCTCTCGCTGCCGGCCTCGCCTGTCCGTCCACGCCGGCGTTCGCGCCTGCTGTCTCGTGCCGCGTCATCGACCATCGAAAATCCTCCTCATTGCCGCATCGCCTTGCCCGAGGGATCATAGGGCGAGGCCGCGATGACCCGCGCCGGCCGCTCGACGCCGACAATGTGCACCGAAAGCGTCGTCCCCTCCTCGGCAAAATCGTCGTCAACCAACGCCAGCGCGACGCTCTTGCCGATCGTGTAGCCAAAGCCGCCCGAGGTGACGAAGCCGACGCGGCGGCCGTCGCGCCACACCGGCTCGAAGCCGCTGGCGTCGGCATCGACGGCGTCGATCTCCAGCGTCACGATCCGCTGCGAGGTGCCCGCCTCGCGCTCCCTCAGCGCTGCGTCGCGGCCGACGAAATCGCCCTTGTCGAAAGCGATGAAGCGGTCGAGTCCGGTCTGCCCTGGCGTGTAGCCTTGCGTGAATTCGCGTGACCAGATGCCGAAGCTTTTCTCCAGCCGCAATGCATTGAGCGCGTAGTAGCCGATCTCCACCAGACCAAGGTCCTCGCCGGCGGCCAGCAGCGTCTGGCGCAGCGTGGCGTGCATGGCCACGGGGCAGCTGATCTCGAAGCCGAGTTCGCCAGCAATGGAAAGGCGAGCAACCCGTGCACGCACCATGCCGATGTCGAACGCGCCGCAGGCCATGAACGGCAGCGCTGCCGCCGACACATCCTGATGCGTGGTGCGTTCCAGGATCTTGCGCGCATTCGGCCCCGTCAGCAGGAAGCCGCTCATGGCGTCCGAAATGTCAGCGACCGTAACATCCTCTCGCGCCTGGCTCTCGAACCAGCGCATGTGGAATTCGCGCAGGTAGTAAGAGCCCATCAGCCAATAGTCGCCGCCGCCCCAATTGATCACGGTGAGGTCGCCCTTCAAGCGCCCGTCCGGCCCGAGCATCGGCGCCAGCCGCGCCTGCCCGGCCTTTGGCAACCTGCACGCCAGCAGCCGGTCGAGCCACGCCTCGGCGCCCGGCCCGCACACCGTATAGCGTGAGTAGGCCGAGATATCGATGAGACCCGCCGCACGCCGCACCTGCAGCGCCTCGTCGCCGACAATGTCGAAGGCGTTGGAGCGTTTGAGCGTGGTGTTCTCGCGAAACCCCATCGGCGCGAAATAGGCCGGGATTTCCAGCCCCCATGAGGCCGTCCATTCGCAGCCCGCGGCAGCCATCCCGTCATAGGCGCCGGGGCGCTTCAAGGGCCGGCCCGCAGGCAGCCGCTCGTTGGGAAAGGTCATGACGAAACGGCGCGAATAGAACTGGCGCGTCGTCTGCTTGAGATATTCGCGGTTGGCTGCGAAGGCGCCGTAGCGGGCAATGTCCATGCCGAAAATGTCGGCCTGCGGCTCGCCGAAGATCATCCACTCGGCCAGCGATTTGCCGACGCCACCGCCCTGGCTGAAGCCGGCCATGACGCCGCAGGCGACCCAGTAATTCTTCAAGCCGCGCACCGGTCCGACGATCGGATTGCCGTCCGGCGTGAAGGTAAAGGCGCCATTGACCCACTTGCGGATGCCGGCCGTTGCAAGGCACGGGAAGCGCTCATGCGCCTTGGCGAGTTCCGGACTGATACGGTCTATGTCTTCCGGGATCAGTTCGATGCCGTAGTCCCATGGCGCGCCATCCATGTTCCAGTGCTTCGGATTCTGCTCGTAAACGCCGAGCAGCACGCCCTTGCGCTCCTGGCGCAGGTAGGAGAAGCCGCCGAGGTCGACGGCGATGCCGATTTCCCTGTCGAGCGCCGAGATCTCGGGAATATCCTCGGTGACGAAATAATGGTGCTCCATCGGCGTCACCGGCAGGTCGACACCGGCCATGCGGCCGAGCTGCTTTGCCCACAAGCCGCCGGCGTTGACGACGTGCTCGGCGACGATCGTGCCCTGCTCGGTGACGACGTCCCAATGCCCATCGGCGCGAGACTTCAGCTCGACCACACGGTTGCGCAGGATGACGTCGGCACCGCGCTTCCTGGCGGCGCCCGCATAGGCATGCGTCGTGCCATAGGGATCGAGATGGCCCTCGTTGGAATCGTGCAGGCCGCCGAGCACGCCGGCGATATCGACGATCGGGCAGATCTCCCTGATCTCTTCCGGCGTCACCAGCCGCGCGGTTTCGATGCCCACAGACTGGAACACCGCCCAGGCCGACTTCAGCCACTCCCAGCGGGCGGGATCGCTGGCGATGTTGACGCCGCCGGTCATGTGCAGGCCGATTTCCTGGCCGGATTCGGCTTCGATCTCGCGGTAGAGGTTGATGGTGTAATCCTGCAGCGCCGCGACGTTGGGATCGGCGTTGAGCGCATGGAAACCGGCCGCGGCGTGCCAGGTAGAGCCCGCGGTCAGCTCGGCACGCTCGATCAGCGCCACATCCGGCCAGCCGAACCGCGTCAAATGGTAGAGCACCGAAGCGCCGACCACCCCACCTCCGATGACCACTGCGCGATAATGCGGCTTCAAGGCCTTCCCTCCCGATCTGTCCGAAGCCGGCACCATATACGCACTGGACATAAGTGTCTAGTGCGCTGAATGCGCCCGATGCCGATCAAGCCTCTCGCGCTGTCCCGCCTTTCATCGATGCATGAAACGCCGGCAGGGATGCGCCGCCCGCTGTCACGCCAGCATCATGTTCACCCCTTAGATCGCTTCCGGGGAGGCGCGCGCGGCATCATCGATGTGGCACCTCTTTCCGTTTTCGTCGTTCAGCCGCTCCGGCATGCTTCGTCTCAAAGAGGATTGTCCATGAATCACCCGCACCGAACCGCGTCGCTCGCCGTCGCGCTGGCCTTGTTCACCGCCCTCACGCCGGCGCTCGCCGATACCACCGCAACCGTCGGCGGCACCAGCTTCGTCAACAAGGGCCTGGTCGGCGTCGGCCGCATTCCGGCCGCGCAGCGCGACAAGTTCGGCGAGACGTTCGGCTCGGGCTCGGGCATGGCGATCGACACATCAGGCTGGACGCGTGACGCGGCCGGCTACAAGGGTTCGCTCTGGTTGCTGCCGGATCGCGGCTACAACGTTGCCGGCACGACCGACTACCGTGCGCGTGTCAACACTGTCGGCATCGAGTTCTCACCTATCGCGCCGGGCGCGGCACCCGCCGCTGGCCAGGAGCAGACCGCCGTCAAGGCAACGCTTGCCGACACGATGCTGCTCACCGACGACAAGAGCGCCGATACCACCGGCCTCGATCCGCTGTCGGATGTGCGCCCGGCCGCCGGCGACATGCCGATGCTGCCTGTCGCTACCAACGGCAAGCTCGCCCTCGACAACGAGGCGATCGTGCGGCTTCCCGACGGCTCGATGTTCATCTCCGACGAATATGGCCCGAACATCTACCGCTTCTCGGCGCAAGGCCGCCTGATGTCCGCGACTCAGCCGCCCGCCGCCCTCGTGCCGATGCGCAAGGGCGCGCCGAATTTCTCCTCGGACAATCCAGGTCCGGGCGCTGCCGATCCTGATCCGAAGGATCCCGAGACCGGCCGCCAGAACAATCAGGGCCTGGAGGGCATGGCGATGACGCCGGACGGCAAGTTCCTGATCGCGGTGCTGCAGTCGGCGCCCCGGCAGGATGGTGGCGATTCCCCTTCGACGCGGCAGAACACACGGGCACTGGTCTATGACGCCTCCGACCAGGGCCGCCTCAAGCTCGCCCACGAATATGTCGTGCCGCTGCCGGTGTTCAAGGATGCCAAGGGCAAGACCAAGGTCGCCGCGCAAAGCGAGATCGTGGCATTGTCGGACACGGCGTTCCTGATGCTGGCCCGCGACAGCGGCAACGGCCAGGGGCTGGCAAAAGGTGACGCCTCGCTCTACCGCCAGATCAATGTCGTCGATGTCTCCGCTGCGACCGATATCGCCGGCGGCGGCTTCGATGCCGCCGACAAGCCGGTGGCGCCCAAGGGCGTGCTCGATCCGTCGGTGACACCGGCCAAGCTGACGCCGTTCATCGACATCAACGACGCTGCCGAGCTCGGCCGTTTCGGCCTGCACAATGGCGGGGCGAAGGACCACAACGAGCTTTCCGAGAAATGGGAAGCAATGTCGCTTGCCAGCGTGCTCGATCCGAAGCTGCCCGACGACTATTTCCTGTTCGTCGCCAATGACAACGACTTCCTGACCCAGGACGGCTTCCAGGTCGGCGCATCCTACAAGGCCGACGATGGCGCCGATGTCGACACCATGTTCCTGATCTATCAGGTCACAATTCCGGGTCTCGCAAAGAAGTAATGCCGCATGCGGGCGGGCGCGCCGAGCGCGTCCGCCCGCAGATCGTAAAGACCCGACTCAACATCTCCGCCTCGCTTGGCGGCACGGGCTCGACCACGCCGGCTATGGAATCCAATCCGACGTGCCGTGCGGTCGCGCGTGTCGTTTGCGGCGCGGACGCGGGCCGGGCGGCAAGCCGTCCTGGACTTGCCAGTTCCAGCCGACGCTGTATCTGTTCAGGCGGCAGTGTCCAGACCGGCCATCTCTTCACCGGCTGGACCACGGCCTGGACGCTTCACATCGACCTGTCCGGTTCAATCTGCAATCATCGCAACCGGGTTCAAACAGGTCTTCACCGAGTTGCCAGCCATGGACGAAAAAATGCCCTCACGCCGGCGCACCGGCGACCTGACCAGCGGCCCGATCCCGCGGACGCTCCTGCTGTTCGCCTTGCCGGTGCTCGGCGCCAACGTGCTGCAATCCCTCAATGGGTCGATCAACGCCGTCTGGGTCGGCCGCTTTCTCGGTGAATCGGCGCTGACCGCCACGTCAAACGCCAACCTCGTCCTGTTCCTGATCCTTGGCACCGTGTTCGGCATCGGCATGGCGGCCACCATCCTGGTGGCGCAGTCGGTCGGCGCGCGTGACCTGCCCGAGGCGCGCCGCATCGTCGGCACAAGCGCCACGTTCTTCTTCCTCATATCGGTGGTCTTCGCGGTATGCGGCTGGATCTGGGTCGACGCCATTTTGCGCACGCTCGGCACTCCCGCCGACGCACTTCCGCTGGCGCGTTCCTATCTGCGCATCATCTTCATCGCCGTGCCGATGATGAACCTTCTGTCCTTCGTCATGACCGTGCTGCGTGGGGCCGGCGATTCGCGCACGCCCTTCATCTTCATGGCGCTGGCGGTCGTTCTCGACATTGTGCTCAATCCCCTGCTCATCCGCGGTATCGGCCCGTTTCCCGAACTCGGCATCGCCGGATCGGCGACCTCGACGCTGATCGGCCAGACGGTGAGCGTGATCGCCATCCTTGTCGTGCTCTACGCCCGCAAGCATCCGCTGCGGCTGGCCGGCGCCAACCTCGCCCTGCTGCGGCCCGACCCCACCCTATTGCGCATCGTCGTCTTCAAGGGCGTGCCGATGGGCTTGCAGATGATCGTCATCTCGGCGGCCGCGCTGACCGTGATGGGCATCGTCAATTCATACGGGTCGCAGGTCGCCGCGGCGTATGGCATCGCCGCGCAGCTGTGGACTTACATCCAGATGCCGGCGCTCGCCATCGGCGCCGCGGTCTCCTCCATGGCGGCGCAGAATGTCGGCGCCGGCCGCTGGGACCGGATCGGCCGCGTCGCTGCCTCCGGCGTCGGCTTCAACCTCGTCCTGACCGGCGCCCTGGTCGCGCTGCTTTGGGTTTTCGACCGCTCGATCCTCAGCCTGTTCCTGAGCAGCGACAGCGCCGCGATCGACATTGCCGCCCACATCAACAATGTCGCGTCCTGGTCGTTCATCCTGTTCGGCGTCACCATCGTTTTGTTCGCGACGGTGCGCGCCACCGGTGCCGTGATGCCGCCATTGGTCATCCTGGTGATCTCGGTGTTGGTCGTGCGCACCGGCTTTGCCTATTTCATGCGCGGTGTGATCGGCGAGGAGGCGCTGTGGTGGAGTTTCCCGGCGGGTTCGATCACCTCGTTGGTTCTGGCCGCGGCCTACTACCGCTTTGGTGGCTGGCGCACAGTCCATATGATCGAGAACAGGCCCGCAGCGGGCGAGCCGCCGGATACCGGGCTTGGTGTGCCGCGCCAGCGCGCGCATCTTTCTCCGGGAGCGCCGAACGGCTGAGGCCGGGCGCCGCGTCTTACCGGCTGTGCTTCACCCCGAAGGCCAGCGCCACCAGCGCAAAAACGATGATGATGCCGGCGAAGGCAAGGCTCGCGGCGATGGAACCGGCGTAGGTAGAGACGATGCCGATGCCGATGACAGGCAAGGCGTTGCCGACAAAGCAGCAGATGAAAAAGCTGGAGACGACTTTCGCCCGGCGATCCTTCGGCGCGATCTCGTTCACCACCTGCAGGCCGCCCCGGTAGCCAAGCGCCGCCACGACGCCGCAGCAGGCGGTGGCCACGATCATCAGCGCCATCGAGGCCGATATCTCTGCCGCGACCACAAGCAGGACGCTCGGGATCATCAAGCCCAGCGCGGCCAGCATGGCCCTGTTGCTCTGCACGCGCATCAGCACCACGATGCTGGCCGCCGCGACGATCGCCAGTTCGAAGAACAGCGCACCGGCAACAGCGTGGTTGGCCTCATGAAGCTGCTGCGCCAGGATGCTTGGCGCCACTGCAGCGTAGAAGCCGACCAACGCCATGGCACCAAAGCCGGTAACCGCCGGCGCAACAAAGCGCGGGCGGATCTCCTGCGGCACGGAGAATTGCGGCCGTATGGAAATGCGCCTGAGGCTGCCTGGCTTCGCCACGGTTTCGCGGGTGCGCCAGACCAGGATCGTCACCACTGCAAGCGCCAAGAGATAGGTGACGAAGACGAGGCGCAAGGGCCAGGGCTCATATTGAGCCAACAGTCCCGAGACAAGCGCGCCAAAGCCGAGGCCGAGGAAATTGGTGCTGGTGGCGATCACGCTGGCGCGCGACCTGTCGGCACGGGAGAGAAGTTCAGCAATCCAGGCGGTTCCCGACCCCGCGCCGATGCCGATGCCGAGCCCGCTCAGGATGCGCGCTATATCAAGCGAAAGAACGTTCTCGGAGAACAGGAAAACGATCGCGCTGACGATGGCAACGATCATCGCCGCGAGAGCCGCGGGCCGGCGCCCGACAACATCCGACACGCCGCCGAACAGCAGCAAGGCTCCGAGGTTACCCACGACATAGACCGCGTAGATCAACGTCAGCGTGATCTGTGAAAAGCCGAATTGCTGCTTGTAGAGGATATAGAGCGGCGTCAGCACCGTGCTGCCGGCAAACAGCACGGCGATCATCGCGGCGACGGTCGGGATGGCAAGAGCGTCGCCGCGAGCTGCCTCTTGCTTATGCGCCAAATCGGGAAAGCCCATGCCAACCTCGTTCCGGTTTGGGGGATCGCGACCCTAACGCGTTTTCTTCCGCGGCGTTCCGGCCGGTTGGCGGGCTCCTGACACAACGGGCCGGGAAGCCTGGAGAGGAAAGCACGAACCGAAAAGGACGGACCGGAGCCATTGACCCCGGTCCAATCACGAAGCGGATTTGTGCCGTATATCCGGTGCAACCAGGTCCATTTGCAGGCAAAGCTGGGCGCGATCTTCGGCGCGAGGAAGGCAAGAGCCGGGAGCAGAAAGGTCAACAAGCAGCCAATGCCTGTCAGCACCATCGGCGGCCTGGCGCGAAAGTTCCCCTGCCATAGTTGAGGATTTGTCGCATGCCGTTTATCGAACCGGCCAGATGAGCTAACAATTTGCTGTCTTTCGACAATTCCTTTTAGGCAGGGCGGTGATCATGGGCAAAGGCAGGGTCGAGGCATTCACCGACGGCGTGGTGGCCATCATCATCACCATCATGGTGCTGGACCTGAAGGTGCCGGAAGGCGAGGATTTCTCCACCTTGGTGCCGCAACTGCCGATCTTCCTCTGCTACGTGCTCTCCTTCGTCAATGTCGGCATCTACTGGAACAACCTGCATAACATGTTCCACACCGTGCAGCGCGTCGATGGTGGCGTGCTGTGGGCAAACCTGCATCTGCTGTTCTGGTTATCCCTGATGCCGGTAACGACGGCTTTCATGGGCGAGAACCATTTCGCCACGGTTCCGGTCGCGGTTTACGGTTTCGACCTTGCAATGTGCGCCGCCGCTTACGGCATCCTGGTCATTACCCTGCATCGGCTGCACGGGCCGGACACCGCCTTCGCCAAGGCGATCGGCCGGGACCGCAAGGGAAGGCTTTCCCTCGCCGTCTACCTCGCGGCGATCGCGCTTACCTTCCTCAACCGGTGGATCGGTGTGGCGCTCTACGTCGCTATCGCCCTGGTGTGGCTTGTACCGGACACGCGTTTTTCGCGCGTTCTCGAAAAATAACACGCAGGCTCATCGCTCGGCGCGATGCCGGACGGAAAACCGCTTCGCACTTTCCTGGAATTGCTCTCGGGTTCGGCGCAATTCCGGGCGGAAAACCGCTTCGCACTTTTCCTGCAATTGCTTAGCCGCGAATTGCTTAGCCGCGCATCTCTTTCAGTTTTTCCGCCACCGCGGCGGCCAGATCGGCATAGCGCTCCTCCAACAGTTCCGCGGCCTTGATGATCGAGAAATCATGGCCGAACTTTTCCAGCGCCATGCGCAGTTTCTCGACGAAATCGGCCTGCTTTTCCAGCGCTGAAAACAACGTCTTCACCTGGGCTTCGGTGATGTCGGGGTTGGCCAGCATCTGCGGTACCTCGCGCCCCATCTGTTCGCCGGTGGCGGTCTGCTCCTTCAGAATTGCGACCCAGTCCGTCAATCGAAAATCTCCATTTGCCGGGGCAGCATGCGCAGCCTCGGCCGGCATGGTCAACCCGAACCCATCTCTCCCGTCGGGGAACGCGCCGCGGTTTGGGGGCAAGGACATGCATGAAAACACCACTTTCAGTGTGCGCCACGGGGCCTTGAGCGCCGCTGCCCGAAGGGCTTGCGCAAGCCCGTCGCGGCGCTAAGTTCGGCGCTATCGAAGAAGGAAGCCATCGCCGATGATCCCCGACACCGAGATTCAGACCGCCCTGCCCGCCCTTGAGCCAGGCAGGACCGCTATCATCACCGGCGCCGCCAGCGGAATTGGTCTCGCGGCCGCCAAGCGGCTGGCGCTGATGAGAATGAAGATCGTGCTCGCCGACATTGGCGGCGCGCGCCTTGACGATGCTTCCCGGGCCATCTCCGCGATCGCCGGCAATGACGCTGTGCTTGCGGTCGCCGCCGACGTTTCGAACGCCGATGAGGTCGATCGTCTAGCCGACCGGGCATTCGGCGCCTTCGGCGACATCTCGCTGCTGATGAACAATGCCGGTGTCGGCGACAACCCCGGAAAGCCCTGGGAAAACCGCGACGCCTGGAAACGGCTGCTCGATATCAATTTCTGGGGCGTCGTGCATGGCGTCGAAGCGTTCGCCCCGCGCATGCTGGCCTCAGGCAGGCCGGGCCTCATCGTCAACACAGGCTCCAAGCAAGGCATCACCACACCACCCGGCAACCTCGCCTACAATGTCTCCAAGGCCGGGGTTAAGACATTCACCGAAGGCCTGGCGCATGCGCTGCGTAACGAGCCCGGTGCCCGTCTGTCGGCCCATCTGCTCATCCCCGGCTTCACCTATACCGGCCTCACCATAGGGGCGACGGAAAAGCCCGCCGGCGCCTGGACAGGCGAACAGGTCGTTGATTTCATGCTGGAATCGCTGGTCCGGGGCGACTTCTACATCCTGTGTCCCGACAACGAGACGGCGCGGCCGCTGGACGAGAAGCGCATGGCATGGGCGGCCGGAGACATCATCGAAAACCGCCCCGCTTTGTCACGCTGGCATCCAAACTACAAGGACGCGTTCGCGGCCTTCATGAAAGACTAAGCTCGAGTCTTTAGGCCGCGCGCTTTTTCGGAGTTCGTTTTTGCGCCACGGCCTTCTTTGCGGCCATGGCGGCGATCTTCTCATCGTGCCGGCGCGCCGCCTGCTCGCACTTGTCGCGGATTTCCTCGACCTCGGATTCCGTCAGGTGCTCGATGCCGATGAAGCGGTTGCGGCCCTCGCTGACCCGGATCAGTTCATCGAGTTTGGCCTGGATCGCCGCGCCGTCCCGATTCTGGGTGTTTTGGATGAGAAACACCATCAGGAAGGTGACGATGGTCGTGCCGGTGTTGATCACCAACTGCCAGGTGTCCGAGAAATTGAACAACGGCCCACTCGCCGCCCAGATGACTACGACCAGGCAGCAGACGGCAAATGTCGGTGACAGGCCGGTTATGTGGGCGACCCGGTTGGCGATCCTGGTGAAGAGCTTTTCCATCTGTGGAGGTCCCTCAATGGCTGCCGCGATGAGAAACAACCGGCGACCGTTCGGGTTCCCGCAGACAATAAATACAACCGCTGCAATTGAATGCACGCAATGCGCGCATACGGTGAAAAACACACCTTACCGGTTCAATGTCATGGTAACCGTGCAGGCAAAAGTCCCTGTTCCGTCCGCTTCACGGCGGTTTACCTCCAGCCCCTTCCGCCGCGCCACCCCCGCATTGCGGAAGGGGTTTCAGTCCGTGGCGCGGAGCGTGATTTCCCGAAAGCGCCGACCGGCATACAAACAGACGATCACTTCAGGCTCAAACGGCATCGTTTTCCCAGCGATCGAGGAAGGCCTCGATCGGCATTGCCTGGATGTCGGGAACCGCCTTGGCGAGTTTCTCGACCGGCCAGTCCCACCAGGCGAGAGCTTCGATCCGCGCCGCGATTTCAGGAGCGAAGCGCGGCCTGAGCGGCTTCGCCGGCACGCCGGCCACGATCGTGTAGGACGGCACGTCGTGAGTCACCACCGCATTGGCGCCGATGACGGCCCCATTGCCGATGGTGATATCAGGCATGACCACCGCTCCATGGCCGATCCAGACATCGTGGCCGATGGCCACGGCCTTCGCCTGCCGCCGCTCGCGAAATGCGGCATCGACGCCCAACCAGCGAAAATACTCGTTTGGCCGATAGCTGACCTTGTGCTGGGTCAGCCGTTCGATCGGATGCTCCAGCGCATTGATGCGGCTGTTGGCGGCGATCGAGCAGAATTTGCCGATGCTCGTGTAGATCGCCTCCGCATGGCGCTCGAAATAGGAAAAATCCCCCACGCTCACCTCGCGCAGCACCACCCGCTCGCCGATCGAGGTATAGCGGCCAAGCTTGCACGCCTTCAGCTCCGCGGTCGGGTGGATGCGCGGCTCGGGATCTTTCAGGACGAGGTTTTCGGAACGGTCCATGGGCGCGGCTTTACGTCAGAGCAATTGTTCCCGCAAGCGGGACCAATTATCCGTCAAGCCGGTTCCGGGAAAGAGTTCCGATCAGCCTATTTCGGCTTGCCCTTGGTCCACACCACGTTCTGGCCGTAGAGCGGCACCGTCGTGACCGACATCTTCGCGGAGCCGTTCTGCACCTGGCGCGAGTGCGACAGATAGATCAAGGTCTCGTTGGTCTTGTCGTAGATGCGGTTCACCACCTGCTTCTTCCAGATCAGGCTGAGGCCTTGTTTGAACACCTCCTCGCCGCTCTCGCCCATATCGATATCGCCGATGGTGATCGGGCCGGTCTGGCGGCACGAGATCGAGGAATCGCTGGGATCCTCGAACCAGTTGCCCTTGTGCAGCCTATCGACGATGCTTCGGTCGAAATAGGCGACATGGCAGGTCACCCCATCAACCTTGGGGTCCTTGATCGCGTCAATCATAATGTCATTGCCGACCCAGTCGACGCCAACCTTGCCGACTTCCTCGGCAATGGCGCCGCCAGCACCAAGGACAAGGCATGCGGCCAGAGCGCCGCCGATCAGTTTTGGCCCAATCGGTCTTTGCAAGGAAGCCTCCTGCGGTTCGAGTAGCCGGTCTCAGGTGGGGCGAGGTGGGCTGCTTTGCAAGCAGCAACCTCAACACCATATGCGGTTGCGGCAACGCGGCACTTTGCCTGGGCAAGGTCGAACCGCTAAGACTGTCGCACCGGCGCACTGAGCCGGCGCGATGATTTCTGCAGGCGGACTTTTCTGATGATGCGTTCTATCCTGATCGGCATTCTCGTCCTGATGGCGGCCGGCATAGGTTGGCTGACCTTCGACTGGTATCGCGGCCACTATGGCGGCGAACCGTTCGGAGCCCCGTTCACCCTGGTCGACCAGAAAGGCGCGCCGATCACCGAGGCCGCCTTCAGGGGACAGCCGAGCGTCGTCTTCTTCGGCTTCACCCACTGCCCCGAGGTCTGCCCGACCACGCTGTTCGAACTCTCCGGCTGGCTG
Source organism: Mesorhizobium sp. B2-4-17 (assembly GCF_006441275.1). Lineage (NCBI taxonomy): Bacteria > Pseudomonadati > Pseudomonadota > Alphaproteobacteria > Hyphomicrobiales > Phyllobacteriaceae > Mesorhizobium > Mesorhizobium sp. B2-4-17. The sequence goes on from NZ_VFUX01000033.1 coordinate 38,315, forward strand.
AAGACGCTCGGCGACGACGGCAAGAACTTGCACGCATATTTCGTCTCGATCGATCCGGCGCGCGACACGCCGCAGGTGATGAACGCCTATGTCAGCAATTTCTCCGACCGTATCACCGGTATCACCGGTGACCCGGACAAGGTCCATGCCATGGCCAAGTCCTTCGGCATCTACTGGAAGAAGGTCGACACCGGCGACGGCGACTACACGATGGACCACACGGCCTCGGTGCTGCTGTTGAATGGCAAGGGAGACTTCGCCGGAACCATCGCCTATGGGGAAAGTGCCGACACCGCCGTTGAGAAGCTGAAGCGTCTTGCCGCCAAGGGCTAGGCTTGATCCCGAAGCGAAGGACCGCGTAAGCGAAAAGCGGAACCCGTTTTCGGACAAGATCAAGCTCAAAGAAGAAACCCAGTCTACATGACTCAGACGCGACTCCATTTCACCACCGGGAAGATCGAGGCTGAACGCATTTTCGCGGCGCTCGAAATGGCCTTCGAGGACGAAGGCCTGCCGATCGCCGTGCTGGAGGTCGACGAAGACCAGGACATCCACGAAGTCTCGCTCTACGCCGACGGCGACGTCGACGCGGTCGAGGCGCGGGTGAAGGACGTTCTGGCCGGCCTCACTCTGTCAAAACCGGTCGAGCGCGAAAAGCTGCCCGACATCGATTGGGTGGCGCGTTCGCTGGAAGGCCTGAAGCCGGTGCGCGCCGGCCGTTTCTTCGTCCACGGCGCGCATGACCGCAGGAAACGCCGCAGCGGCGAACTCGCCATCGAGATCGAGGCAGGCCTTGCCTTCGGCACCGGCCATCACGGCACAACCGCGGGATGCCTCGAAATGCTGGAGAAAGTGGTGCGGCGCGAGCACCCGCGCAACGCGCTCGACCTTGGCACGGGCAGCGCGGTGCTGGCGATCGCCGTCGCCAAGCTGGCGCATATTTCGGTGCTCGCCACCGACATCGATCCGGTGGCGGTGAAGGTCGCCGCCGCCAATGCGCGGCTGAACCACGTCAAGGGGCTCGTCGAAACGGTGACCGCACCGGGCTTTCACCACCCGATCTTCGGCAAGCGTGCACCCTTCGATCTCATCGTCGCCAACATATTGGCACGGCCGCTGATGCGGCTGGCGCCGCAAATGGCCGGGCACATCGCGCTCGGCGGCTCGATCGTGCTGTCAGGCATTCTCGATCGCCAGCGCGACGCCGTCATCTCGGCCTATGTCGGCCAGAACTTCCGCCACGTGCGCACCCTGCACCGCGAAGGCTGGGTGACGATCCACCTCAAGCATTGAGGCCGGCAGGATAGTTGGCCTGCCGTCGACGCCCCAGCGGCCTCACGTCCAACAGCACCATCCGTGCGATCGCGAGCATGGTTGGAAAGCGTGTTTCAGCGGCATCGACCTTCGTGCTGCCACTGGACCAAGCCCGATCGGTTGTCAGCCTGGCGACGCTGTAGCAGTTTGCGCCAGCCGGAAATCGATTCCGATTTCCAGGTCCATAGGCTACGGTCGAACTGACATCAGGAGGCCCATCATGTTCCAGACCTTCGATTCCGCGGGCGATCCGGCGGTCGGCAAGCCGCGCGTGACGCTGCTGCGCCAATGGCTGGCGGCCAATGGCCTGGACGGCTTCATCGTTCCACGCGCCGACGAGCATCAGGGCGAATATGTCGCCGACCGTTCGGCGCGGCTAAAATGGCTGACCGGCTTCAGCGGCTCGGCCGGCGTCGCCATCGTCCTGCGCGACCGCGCCTTCGTCTTTATCGACGGGCGCTACACGCTGCAGGTGCGCAACGAGGTGGACCTCGACATCTTTTCGATCGAAAGCCTCGTCGACAATCCGCCCGCCGTCTGGCTCCGGGACAATATCGGCAAGGGCGCGCGGCTGGGCTTCGATCCATGGCTGCACACGATCAGCGAGGTCAAGGCGCTGCAGGCCTCGGCCGACAAGACGGGCGCCGTGCTGGTGCCACTCGACAGGAACCCGATCGACATCATCTGGAACGACCAGCCCGCCGCGCCTGTGACCCCGGTCGAGCTTCACCCGATCGGCTTTGCCGGCGAGCTCGCCAAGGACAAGCTGGCGCGGCTGGCAACAGCAATCGGCAAGGAGGGCGCCACCCATGCGGTGCTGACCGACCCCTCCTCCATCGCCTGGGCCTTCAATATCCGTGGCGGTGACGTGCCGCACACGCCGCTGGCGCTCGGCTTCGCCGTCCTTGCCGCCGATGGATCGCACCAGCTGTTCATGGACAAGCGCAAATTCTCGCGCCAGGTCGCGGCCTATCTCACGCAGCTCGCTGATCCGCATGAGCCCGGCGAATTCGAAGCGGCGATCGTGGCCCTCGCCAAGGGCGGCGCCAAGATCGCGCTCGACCCGGTGCTCGCGGCCGACAGGCTGCGCATGCTGGTCGAGGACAATGGCGGCACGGTGATCGCCGCGCCCGACCCGGCCCGCATCCCGCGCGCCACCAAGAACCAGGCCGAGATCAACGGCTCGCGCGCCGCCCATCGTCGCGACGGTGCCGCGGTGGCCAAGCTCTTGTGCTGGCTGGAGCGCCAGAAACCCGGCTCCCTCGACGAGATCGCCGTTGTCACCAGGCTGGAAGAGACGCGCCGGCAGACCGGCGAGGAGACCCAGATGCCGCTGCGCGACGTCTCCTTCGACACCATTTCCGGCGCCGGCCCCAACGGCGCCATCATGCATTACCGCGTGTCACGCGCCACCAACCGCAGGCTTGAGGCCGGCGAGCTGTTCCTGCTCGATTCCGGCGCGCAATATCAGGACGGCACCACCGACATCACCCGCACCGTGCCGATCGGCCAGCCAACCGAGGAGATGCGCGAACGCTTCACCCTGGTGCTGAAAGGCATGATCGGCATTTCGACGCTGCGCTTTCCCGCCGGCACGCGTGGCTCGGAAATCGACGCCGTCGCGCGCATGGCGCTGTGGAAGCACGGCTGCGACTTCGCCCATGGCACCGGCCATGGCGTCGGCTCGTATCTGGCCGTGCATGAGGGTCCGCAGCGCATTGCGCGCACCGGCACCGAAAAGCTGCTCGAGGGCATGATGCTGTCCAACGAGCCCGGTTACTACAAGGAAGGCTCCTACGGCATCCGCATCGAGAACCTGATCCTGGTGACGCCGGCCGAACAGATCGAGGGCGGCGACATTGCCATGCATGGCTTCGAGACGCTGACGCTGGCGCCGATCGATGTCAGGCTGGTGCGGTCGGACCTGCTGACGCGCGAGGAACTGCACTGGCTGGACACCTACCACGCCCGCGTGCTGGCGGAGATCGGACCGATGCTCGACGGCGAAACGCTGGCCTGGCTGCAAAAGGCGACCGCGCCGCTGCCGTATGACGCCAAGATTTGAGGCGGCCGATATTCAGCTTGGAAGGCTGGCGCTGCCCCTCATCCGCCTGCCGGCACCTTCTCCCCGTATAGTGACGGGGAGAAGGGAGCTGTCGCAACCTTCGCCGCAGCGAGGAAAACTGGCGAAATCGTCGATGACAGCGTCTTTTCCCCGTCCCTATACGTGGAGAAATTGCCGGCAGGGCAATGAGGGGGCGGCGCCTACGTCGGAGCATCGCGAGGCAGAGCTCTTATCCGATGAACTGCCGCGCCAGGATCAGCACCGCGGCACCCGCCAGAAACATCGCCATCAGCCCGCCACGCAGCGAAACCGTCGCCGTGACGACCAGCGCCGCCCATTCCGCCGGTCCGGCGTTCAACAGCTCCGGCGCCACCAGCGTCGTCAGCACCGCCGCCGGCACCGCATTGAGGCCGGCTTCCACGCGCGGATGAATGTTTTCGAAGCGGGAGATGACCAGATGCCCGCCGATGCGCGTGAGATAGGTCGCGATTGCGCCGGCGATGATGATCCAGAATGTCGTGCTCATGGCCGCTCTCCCACGCCGCTATGGTGCGGTGGCAGGATGACGGCGAGCAGCACGCCGGCGACGGCGCCGATCGAGACGTGCCAGGGTGAGCCGACCGTCTTGTAGGCGATGATCGAGGCGCAGCCGCTGGCGACGACCACCGGCAGCCATAGCGGCCGCTTGCGAAAACCCATCACGAGGCCAAGAAAATAGATCGGCAGCAGGAAATCGATGCCCAGCGCATGCGTGTCGGGAATGAGCTTGCCGAACACCGCCCCAAGCGCGCTTTCGGTGATCCAGAACAGATAGACCGGCAGGCCGAGCCCCAGATACCAGGCAAAGCCGACGGTCTGCCCCGATTGCGCCCGCGCTTCGGCAACCGCGTATTGCGGATCGGTGAGGATGAAATAGCCGAGCGCCTGCTGGATGACAGGCCAGTGCGCGATGCGCCGGCCGATCCCGGCGGAATAGAGCACGTGGCGGAAGTTGACGGCGAAGATCGAAAGCACGATCAGCCATGGCGCGACATGCTGGCCGAACAGCTGGATGCCCACCATCTGGCTGGCGCCGCCGAACACCAATGCGCTCATCAGGAAGGCTTCGAAAACCGAGAAGCCCTGGTCGACGGCAAGCGCCCCGAACAGCACGGCAAAGGGCGCCGACGCCACCACGACCGGCATGGACAGCCGCACGCCCTGCCAGAACTCGCTCTTGCCGCCGCTTTCGGAAATAGCGTCCGTCGCCATCGATCACTCCTGATGCATGTCGCCCAAAGTGCGTGGCGGTTTTGGGACAACGGCATGCACAATAAAGGGAGTGGCGGTATGTAGGTGGCATGCCCCGCCTTGTCACACGAATTCGCTTGAGCCGAACGATCAGCGGAAATGATCGCCGGATCGCGGTGTCGACTCTTCAATCGTCCGCGATTTTACCCTCGATCGCCCTGCCCCAGTCGAGCAGCGGCTTGGCCCGCAAAGTGAAATCGACGAGTTCCTCGACCAGTTCCGGTCCATGGATACCAGCAGGATCGATGACGTGGCGAACAACAAAATGCCGGTTGCGGATGGCGGCAACGAGATCCTTTTCCACGACATGTTCGAAGCCACGCGGCGTGCGTTTCATGCCGCCTTCGGCATCGAGCTCGAGGCCATTCTTGTTCAACGCCTTCACCATGGCGCGAAACCTTTCGGGCCACGTCTCGATGGCGCGCCGCATCGACAACAGCAGCGCCGCTTCCGGCTGCCACCAGGCGACACCGGCAAAGCAACCCTCCAGCCCGATATGGACGTAGAACACGCCTTGCTCCATCTTGCTGCCGTCGGGCGACAGGATCGCCGACAGATGCCTGTTGTAGGGGCGTTTGTCCTTGGCGAAGCGGACGTCGCGGTTGATACGGAACAGCGATTTCTTGCGATCACCACGCAGACCGAGCCCGGCTGCCAGGAAACGCTGCGTCAGCGTTTCGACGAGATCGCCCAGGGGATCGCGCAATTCCTTTTCGAACAGCTCGCGGTTCTCCAGGAACCACTCCCGGCTCTGGTGGAAATCGAGCGCCTTCAGGAATGGGATGGCCTTTGGACCGAACCCTTTGAATTCGCCCGACATCACGCCTTGCCGACCCGCTGCAGCCAGGTGTCTTCGTCGATGACTTCGACACCGAGTTCACTGGCAAGCTTGAGCTTGGAGCCGGCACCCGGTCCCGCCACCACCAGATCGGTCTTGGCCGAGACCGAACCAGCCACCTTGGCGCCAAGCCGTTCGGCCATCGCCTTGGCTTCGGAGCGCGTCATCTTCTCCAACGAACCGGTGAAGACGATCGTCTTGCCGGCGACCTCGCTGTCGGCCGAAATCGTGACGATATACGGTTTCGGCTTGACCTGCTCGAGCAGCTTGTCGAGCACGTCGTCATTGCGCTCATTGCCGAAGAAATTGCGCAGCGCATCGATCACCGTGTCGCCGATGCCGTTGATCGATGGGAAGACTGTGTGCGGGTCCTCCGCCGCCGCCGTCTCCTTGCCAACGCGGATCAACTCCTCGATCGTCGAGAATGTCCGGGCAAGCACTGCCGCCGTCGTCTCGCCGATGTGGCGGATGCCGAGCGCAAAAATGAAACGATCGAGTTCCGGTTCGCGGCGCGCGTCTATGGCCGCGAACAGCTTGTCGAGACCTTCATAATTGCGGTCCTCGACGCCGCGCACATTCTTGCGCGTCTTGCCGGACGCGGCCTCGCGCTGCCTGGCCTGCTCCTCGCGCCGCTCGGCCAGCGCCCTGGTGACGGCCGGACGGCGATCCCGGAGCGTGAAGATATCGGCGGCTGTCTTGACCAGTCCAGAATTGAAGAACAGGTCGATGTTTTCAGCGCCCAGGCCTTCTATGTCCATGGCGCCGCGCGACACGAAGTGCCGCAGCCCTTCCACGGCCTGCGCCGGGCAGATCAGTTCGCCGGTGCAGCGGCGGCGCGAATCCTCCTTGCCGGTCTTCTCGTTGATTTCGCGCGTCGCCGGCGAGCCGCAAACCGGACAAGTATGCGGAAACTCGTAAGGCACCGCATCGGCCGGGCGCTTGTCGATGACGACGCTGACGATCTGTGGGATCACATCCCCTGCCCGCTGGATGACCACCGTGTCACCGATGCGTACGTCGATGCCGTCGCGGATCGGCAGGCCATTGCTGTCCAGGCCCTTGATATAATCCTCATTGTGCAGCGTCACATTCTCGACCACGACGCCGCCGACGGTGACGGGTGCCAGCCGCGCCACTGGCGCCAGCGTGCCGGTGCGGCCGACCTGGATGTCGATCTTCTCCACCGTCGTCATCGCCTGTTCGGCCGGGAATTTGTGCGCGACGGCCCAGCGCGGCTCACCGGTGACGAAACCCCAGCGGCGCTGCAAATCGAGTTGGTCGACCTTGTAGACGACGCCGTCAATGTCATAGCCCAACGACGAGCGCTGCTCCTCGATCCGGTGATAATGCGCGACCAGTTCCTCGACCGACTTCGCCCGCACCATCAGCGGACTGATCTTGAACCCCCAATCGGCGAATTTCTGGACCGAATCATACTGGGTCGGGGCTGGATCTTCCGTGGTGTAGCCCCATGCATAGGCGAAGAATTTGAGGTTGCGGCTGGCGGTGACGGAAGGATCCTTCTGGCGCAGCGAGCCGGCGGCCGTGTTGCGCGGATTGACATAATCCTGGCCGCCCGCCGCGGCCGAGCGTGCCTTCAGCGCCTCGAATTCGGCATAGGTCATATAGACCTCGCCGCGGATCTCGATGATTTCAGGCCAGCCCGACCCTTTCAACCGCGCTGGAATGTCGGCGATGGTCCTGAGGTTGGCGGTGATGTCCTCGCCCACGGCACCGTCGCCGCGCGTCGCGCCCTGTACGAAGACGCCCTTTTCGTAGCGCAGCGAAGCCGACAGCCCGTCGATCTTCGGCTCGGCGGTGAAGGCGATATCGAGGTCCTTGTCGCGGTCGAAGAACCGCCGGCCGCGCACGATGAAATCGGCGACGTCCTCGTCGGTGTAGGCCTTGGCGAGGCTGAGCATCGGCACGGCGTGGCGCACCTTGGCGAAGCCCTCCGCCGGCGGCGCGCCGACCCTGCGCGATGGAGAATCCTCGCGTACCAGACCGGGAAAACGCTCCTCGATGGCGAGGTTGCGTCGCGTCAGGGCGTCATATTCCGCATCCGTGATGACAGGCGCATCCTCGGTATGGTAGCGCCGGTCGTGCTCGGCGATCTCCGCCGCAAGGCGCTTCAGCTCGGCTTCCGCCTCGCTTTCATCAAGCGAATCGACTGGTTTTTCCGACATGGAAAGCTTCCTTGGACAATGGCACGTCACAATAAATCAGGATTTCGGGAAAATCATTCCTGAACAGCAGGATGGAGCCATATCCTGACTCGATCCATGACACCGGAGATTCTCATGCCGCGTTGGTGTTTTCGCGCAGCAGCCGCTCGGCGGCCGCGCGCGCCTCGTCGGTGATGGTGGCACCGGCCAGCATACGCGCGATCTCTTCCTGCCGCGCCGTCCGGTCCATCTCGGCGATGCCGGTCGCCACGCGGTCGGTGCTGCCCGATTTGGAGATCAGGAAATGCGTCGCCGCGCGCGCCGCCACCTGCGGCGCGTGGGTGACCGACAGCACCTGCACGCGCTTCGACAGGCGCGCCAGCCTCTGGCCGATCGCGTCGGCCACGGCGCCACCAACGCCGGTGTCGATTTCGTCGAAAACCAGCGTCGGCGCCGAGCCGCGGTCGGCCAGCGCCACCTTCAGCGCCAACAGGAAGCGGGAGAGCTCGCCGCCGGAGGCGACCTTCATCATCGGCCCGGGCCGCGTGCCGGGATTAGTGCGCACCCAGAACTCGATCTGGTCGATGCCCTCTTCCATGCGGCTCTCGGCCTCACTCTTCATCTCGACGATGAAGGCGGCGCGTTCGAGCTTCAGCGCTGGCAGTTCGGCCATCACCGCCTTGGTCAGCCCGACGGCCGCCGCATGGCGAAGCGAAGAAAGCTGCGCGGCGGCAATGTCATAGGCCTCGCGTGCGGCGGCGGCCTGCTTCTCCAGCCCGTGCAGCCGCTCCTCGCCGGCATCGAGATCGGCAAGATCGGCAACCATCGTGTCGCGCAATTGCGCCAGGTCGTCGACAGCGACGCTATGCTTGCGCGAGGCGGCGCGCAGCGAGAACAGTCGCTCCTCGGCTTTCTCCAGTCTTTGCGGGTCATATTCGGTGGCGCGGAGCGCGGCCTCGACCCCCGACTGTGCCGCGTCAAGCGACAGCATGGCTTCGTCCAGCGACTTGACCACGTCTTCGAGCAGGCCGGGTGCTTCCGTCGCTTTGCGCTGCAGCCGTCTCAGCAGGCTGGCGAGCTGCGGCAGGGGTGAGGACGGGCCTGACAGCACATCCTGCGCATCATGGATTTCGGAAGCGATCTTCTCGGCGCGCATCATATGGGCGCGCAGGTCGGCAAGTTCCGTCTCCTCGCCGGGCTGCGGATCGAGCCTGGTCAGTTCCGCGACCGCGGCGCGCAGATAGTCGGCCTCGCGCGCCGCTGCCGCCACCTTGGCGCGGTGGCGCGAAAGCTCCTGCTCGCCGGCGCGCCAGTGCCGCCAGGCCTCGCCGGTCGAGCGAACGACGCCGAGATGGCCGCCGAAAGCGTCGAGCACGTCACGGTGTGCGCCGGGATCGACCAGGGCGCGCTCATCGTGCTGGCCGTGGATCTCGACCAGCGCGCGGCCGACATCGCGCATCAGCGTCACGCTGGATGGCTGATCGTTGACGAACACGCGCGTGCGGCCGTCCGCCGTTTGCACACGGCGCAATATGACGTCGCCATCATCCTCTATGGCGTTTTCGGCAAGCAGCGCGCGAACCGGATGGTTGCGCGGCACATCGAAGACGGCGATGACCTGGCCCTGTGCCGCGCCATGACGCACCAGCGAGGCGTCGCCGCGCGCGCCGAGCGCCAGCGACAAGGCATCGAGCAGGATGGATTTGCCGGCGCCGGTTTCGCCCGTCAGCACGGAAAGGCCCGGCTGGAAGTCGATATCCAGCTTCTCGATCAGGACGATATCGCGGATCGACAGTCTGGAAAGCATCAGAACCCGGACCTATTGCATGCCGCCCAAAAGTGGACCCGGTTTTGGGATAACGACATGCACGAAAGCAAAAGACTTAAAGCGCGTCGCATGGATCCGTGCAAGCACGACGCGCTTCAACGCGGCACGCGACCGATTGGAGTCGCAGCGCCGCACTATCTTTTTGTTTGCGCATCGGATCAATCCGAAAAAGCGCGCTATGCACGCTTCGGTCCGAGGTACAGCGGTCAGGCGCCGGTGATCAGCTTCCCGGCCTTGGATATCCACGACCCGGCATTCTCGCGCGGCGCCAGCCCATTGCTCTGCAGGAGCTTGTAGGAATCCTTATACCATGGGCTGTCAGGGTAGTTGGTGCCGAGCACCGCGGCGGCGGTCTGGGCCTCCGAGGTCAGCCCCATTGCGTAGTAGCTTTCGGTGAGGCGGGCCAGCGCTTCTTCCACATGACGCGTGTTGGAATAGTTCTCCACCACGGTGCGGAAGCGCTTGACGGCGGCGATGTATTCGCGGCGCTCCAGATAGTAGCGGCCGATCTGCATTTCCTTGCCGGCGAGCTGGTCGTTGGCAAAGCGGATCTTCTGCTTGGCGTCCTCGACATACTCGGAGTTCGGCCAGCGCGTCACCAGATCCTGCATCGTCTGCACGGTCTGGCGCGCTTCCTTCTGATCCTGCGTCACATCCTTGATCTGGCGATAGTAGCTCAGGCCGATGATGTACTGCGCATAGGGGGCGTCATCGGTGGAAGGATAAAGCGCCAGATAGCGTTTAGCTGACGAGATCGCTTCATCGTAACTGCCCTTGCGATAATCGGCGAACGCGCCCATCACCATCGATTTGCGGGCCCATTCCGAATAGGGATGCTGGCGGTCGACGGCGTCGAACTTCTTGCTCGCCTCGTCCAGCCGCCCGGCATTCAGATTGGCGAGGCCTTGATTGTAGAGAACGTCCCCAGGCTCGGTATGGTCGACATAGGTCGAAAGGTCGATATCTTTCTCCGACGACATGCAAGCCGACAGAAAGAGCGATGGAACAACCACCGAAAGCGCCAGGAAAACAGACCACTGCGGCGCTTTCGATTGACCGACTCGCTTGAAGAACATGATTGGATTGCGCCCTTTCGGCGTTATTTCAATGCCCGTTGCATGCAGTTCTCCCAAAACTGGTCCCCACTTTTGAGCGACATGCACTAATCGACGGCAGCAGCCATAGACCATAACCGCCTTGCCGGGCAACGCTATGTCTAGCCAATCGCACATTTTTGTGGCGGTCGGTCGGAGCCTCGGCATCCCTGCGATTTCACCAGCCGATGGTGCATTCCTGCAACACCGGCCATCTCCAAGCGAATCGAAAAAACTAAGGGATTCAGATCATCCAGGGCGCATAGAGCGGCGCATTGACGGCGCTCATCTCGGCCGCGCGGCCACGCTCGCGGCGTGTCGTCTCGACGATCTCGAAAGCCGTGCGGTCCGACAGCAGGCGCCGCAGCGCCGCGGCGTTCAGCCTGTGGCCGCCGCGATAGGAGCGGAAACAGCCGATGAAGCGGGCGCCGCCCAGCGCCAGGTCGCCCATGGCGTCCAGCGTCTTGTGGCGCACGAATTCGTTGGGGTAGCGCAGGCCGCCCATGTTGATGACGCGGTTGTCGTCACCAATCACCAGAGAATTCTCCAGCGACGATCCCAGCGCGTAGCCGGCGGCCCACAGCCGCTCGACATCCTTCATGAAGCCGAAGGTGCGGGCCCGCGCGATGTCACGGCGGAAGATGTCGGCATTGATGTCGGAAGCAAAGAGCTGACGCCCGATCGCGGGACTTTCGAAATCGATCTCGACCTCGAAGCGGGTGCCGTCATAGGGTCTGAACTCCGCCCAGGAAGCACCGTTCTCGATGCGGACCGGCTTGACGACCCTGATGTAGCGCCGCTTGACCGGCAATTTTTCGATGCCCGCCTGGTCGATGGCTTCCACGAAGGCCATGGCGCTGCCGTCGAGAATGGGAACTTCGTGGCCATCGATCTCAATGACGACATTGTCGATGCCGACCCCGAACAGCGCGGCCATGATGTGCTCTACAGTGGCGATGTGCTCGCCCGAAGGATCGCCGAGCATGGTGCAAAGGTCCGTGGCACCGATCTCGGAAAACAGGGCACGGAACTCGCGGCCCTGCCCTTCCTCATTGATAAGCTGGAACACGATGCCGGTGTCGGCATCCGCGGGCAGGAAACTGATGGAAACTTCTTTGCCGCTGTGAACGCCGGTGCCTGTAAGCGACGCGCGCGTCTTCACTGTCGTCTGATAGTCGTGCAAGACAATCCCCATAAGCCCGAAATGCCTAGGTCCGCTTCTCCAGCCCGAGGGCGCGGCTCTTGTGAAATCGGCAGGCAGGGCCACTTCCCCGAAATCCCGGCAGACCGACTATGGTAGGCGGCGAAGATAATGTCCCGGCAAGGAGACTCCAAATCACGGTTTCTTACTCTCTGTAACCGCGAACTGGAACATGTACGGTACCATAAGCTTTTGATTTTTCAGAACTTTAAACGTTAACAGGCAAGCAATTCCTTGCCTGCCTGTTAACACTTGTTACAGTCCGTTAACTACTCAGTTGGCCTGGCGGCGCAGGAAGGCGGGAATCTCCAGCTGATCGTCGTCCTGAGTCGCCCTGGTCTGTGGCGTCAGGCGGCCCTGCTCATCCAGCTGGCCACGGCGCGGCGCGTAGAGCTGCGCGTCCTGGCTGGCGAGGCGGCGCACTTCGGGCGCGGCCTGGCGCAGCTTCGGCTCGCGCGGTTGCGCCGGCTGCAGCCGTGCGGGCTCCTCCTCGCGGCGGGTCAGCCCATTGGTCAGACGCTTCAGCAGGCCCATAGGCCCGCTATTCTCATGGTGGTCTGCCGGACGGCTCTTGGCTTCGACCTCGGCCTTCACGACCGGCGGAAAGTCCTCGACGCGCGGCATGCGCTGCGGGGCCATTGCGACCGGCTGCTGGACCTCACGCAGCATTTCGCGCGGCTGCGGAGCCGGTTGCATCATCTGCTGGACGACCGGCTGCACCATCGGCTGCGGCTGCGCGGGCGGCGCCTGGAAGATCTTGCTCTGCGGGCGAAAATCGTCCGCATGGGCAACCTGTGCCGGGCGCGGCTGAGCCATGGCCGCGGCGTTTGCTTCGGCCAACTGGATCGCTTCCGCGACCGGATCGACGGCGCGCGGCTCGTAAGCGGCCTGCTGGACCGGCGCCGGGCGGCTTTCCACGGCGGCAACAGCCGGCCGGGCGGCCGGCTTCTGCGGCGCGGCGCGGATCGAGATCGGCGCGGCGGCGATTTCAGCGGCCGATTTGTCGATGCCGGTGGCGACCACCGAGACGCGGATGACGCCTTCGAGTTCCTCGTCGAAGGTGGCGCCCAGGATGATGTTGGCGTCCTGGTCGACCTCCTCGCGGATGCGGGTTGCCGCTTCGTCGACTTCGAACAGGGTGAGGTCGCGGCCGCCGGTGATCGAGATCAGCAGGCCCTTGGCGCCCTTCATCGAGGTCTCGTCGAGCAGCGGATTGGCGATTGCCGCTTCCGCCGCTGCCATTGCGCGGCCCTCGCCCGAAGCCTCTCCGGTGCCCATCATCGCCTTGCCCATTTCGCGCATGACCGAGCGCACGTCGGCGAAGTCGAGGTTGATCAGGCCTTCCTTGACCATCAGGTCGGTGATGCAGGCGACGCCGGAATAGAGCACCTGGTCGGCCATGGCGAAGGCATCGGCGAAGGTGGTCTTGTCATTGGCCAGCCGGAACAGATTCTGGTTGGGGATGACGATCAGCGTGTCGACGCATTTCTGCAGCTCTTCGATGCCCATGTCGGCCGTCTTCATGCGGCGCTGACCTTCGAAGTGGAACGGCTTGGTCACGACGCCAACGGTGAGGATGCCCTTCTCGCGCGCGGCCCGCGCCACGACAGGAGCGGCACCGGTACCGGTACCACCGCCCATGCCGGCGGTGACGAAGCACATATGGGTGTTGGACAGGTGATCGATGATCTCGTCGATGCATTCTTCCGCCGCCGCGCGGCCGACTTCCGGCTGCGAACCCGCGCCGAGACCTTCGGTGACATGCGCGCCGAGCTGGATCAGCCGGTCGGCCTTCGACATGGTCAGCGCCTGGGCGTCGGTGTTGGCGACGACGAACTCGACACCGCGCAGCCCGGCAGTGATCATGTTGTTGACGGCGTTGCCGCCGCCGCCGCCGACACCGAACACGGTGATGCGTGGCTTAAGCTCGGTGATGTCCGGCTTCTGCAGATTGATGGTCATTGTCTCCGTCCTTTGCCTTTCACGCCGCTTCGCCGCCGCGGCCGCCTATGGGGCTGCCCCCGTCAATTAGAAACTGTCTCTCAACCACTGACTCATGCGATGCAGTTTTCCACCCGTTCCGGTCATCCTGAGACCGGAAATGCCTTTCGCCGGATGGCTCTCGAAACTCGCCATCTGCGGATAGATCAGAAGCCCGACGGCGGCCGAGAAAGCCGGCCCCTTCGCCGCCTCGGGCAGGCCCGCCACGCCGAGCGGGCGGCCGATGCGCACATTGCGTCCCAGGATACGGCGTGCCGCCTCCGGCAGGCCGGCCAGCTGACTGGCGCCGCCGGTGAGCACGACGCGCTTGCCGACCGCGTTGCCGTAGCCCGACTTGTTCAGCCGGTCGCGCAGGAGTTCGAGCGTCTCGTCGATGCGGGCCCGCACGATACGCGTCATCACCGAACGCGGGATCTGCAGCGGCACGTCGCCATCGTCGCCGATCGGCTGGATCGAAACCAGGTCGCGGTCATCGGCACTGCCCGGCAGCGCCGAACCGTGCATCACCTTGAGCCGCTCGGCGGCATCGAGCGAGGTCGAAAGTCCTTTGGCCATATCGAGCGTGACATGGTTGCCGCCGATGGCGATCGCGTCGCCGTGGATGAACCTGCCTTCCGAAAACACCGAGATCGTGGTCGTGCCGCCACCCATATCGATGCAGGCGGCACCCAGTTCCAGCTCATCATCGACAAGCGCCGCCAGCCCGCTGGCATAGGGCGTCGCCACCATGCGCTCGACCGACAGATGCGAGCGGTTGATGGAGAGCTCCAGGTTGCGCATCGGGGCTGCGTCACCCGTCAGCACATGCATGTCGACGCCAAGCGTGTCGCCGACCATGCCGCGCGGATCGCGAACGCCGCGCTCGGCGTCCAGCGAGAAGCCGACCGGCAGCGAATGGATCACCTCGCGCTCGGCCTTGAGCGCCTGCTTGGCGCCGGCGCCGAGCACGCGCTTGATGTCGGCTTCGTCGGCCTCATGGCCGCCGAGGTTGATGGTCGCCGAAAAGGCTTCGCTCTTCAGCCGGCCGGCGGTCATGTTGACGATCAGCGAATCGACCGTCAGCCCGGCCATCCGCTCGGCGGCGTCTACGGACAAGCGGATCGCATGCTCGGCGCGGTCGAGATCGACCACCACACCCGACTTCACGCCCTGCGATTTCTGATGGCCGATGCCGATGACCTGGATCCGGTGCGAGCGGCCGCGCAACAGCTTGCCGTCATCGTTCGGCTTGAGCTTCGCCACCATGCAGCAGACCTTGTTCGAGCCGACATCCAGCACCGTCAAGGTGCCGGACCGGCGCGACGAGGCATCGCCAGAACCGCCAAGCCAGCTCATATCTTCGTCTCCGGCTTGCGCTTGAGCGTTTTCGGTTTCTCGTTGAGCGCCGCCTCGCGCTGCGTCGCCGCCTCGGGCGTCAACTGCACGACCAGCCGGTCCGTGAGGCGCATGTCGACGGCGGCGATGTCGCGCGACAAAAGCCCGTTGTCATGGTCCATCTTCACGAGTTCCGCGAGTGCCTGGTCCTCGCCATCCTCCGGCAACTTGACGGTGATGCCGTTGTCCAGCTTCAGGTCCCAGC
This sequence comes from Mesorhizobium sp. B2-4-17, assembly GCF_006441275.1. NCBI lineage: Bacteria > Pseudomonadati > Pseudomonadota > Alphaproteobacteria > Hyphomicrobiales > Phyllobacteriaceae > Mesorhizobium > Mesorhizobium sp. B2-4-17. The sequence continues at coordinate 53,690 of NZ_VFUX01000033.1, forward strand.
GCCGCTCACCGACACGGATGTAGCCCTTTATGCGGCTGGCGAGATCGGGATATTGCTCGACCTTGGCCAGGAAATCAGGCGCCTTGGCGGGCGCGCCAGTGCCGATCAGCAGCGGCAACAGCACCTGCTTGCCGCCTGAGAAGGGCGCGATGACGGCACCATTCTTCTCGATGACCGAAAGATCACTGCCCTGCTGCCAGAGCGCGAAGGCCTCGCGCTCCTCGACGCGCACTTCCAGCGTGTGCGGATAGACCTTGCGCACCGCGGCGACCTCGATCCAGGGCAGGCCGGAGATGCGCTCGCGCGCGGCCTCCGCGTCGAAGCCGATCAGCGACGTCCAGCCGTCAAGCTCGAGCCTGTCGAGAATGTCGATTTCCGAGGTCTGATGGTTGCCGACCACCTTGACCTGATCGACGGCAAAGCCGGTGCGGGCAGTGATGCTCTGGATGATACCGTCGGCATGACCGCCAAGATAGGCACCGTAGGCGCCGCTCGACGCGAGCAGCACGGCCGACATGATCGCGGAGGAGAAACGCGGCGCCTGGAATTCGCCATCACCAAGGCGGGCGAGCATGCGCACCGGGCGGCGAAGCATGCGTGGCAGCACGAAATGGCCCGATGACAACGGCAGGCCGAACAGCGACGGCACCGCCGCGCCCTTCCCCCTACCCTGTCCCCATTTCAACGCAGACACGAAGCGTCCTCCACCATCCAACTCAACAGTTCACCAAACGAATGCCCGGCCTGGGCGGCGATTTCAGGCACCAGAGATGTCGGCGTCATGCCCGGCTGGGTGTTGACCTCGAGCCATACAACTTCGCCATTTTCGGAGTGACGATCGTCATAACGGAAGTCCGACCGGGAAACGCCCCGACAGCCGACAGCTTGGTGAGCCTTGAGCGCCAGTGTCTGTATTTTTTGGTAAATATTCGGTGAAACTTTTGCGGGGCATTCGTGTTTTGATCCGCCGGCAACATATTTTGAATCGTAGTCGTAGAAGGAATGGCCCGTCGGGATGATCTCGCAGACGCCGAGCGCCACATCACCCATGACGGCGCAGGTCAGTTCGCGCCCATGGATGTAGCGCTCGACCATGACGGTATCGCCATATTTCCACTCGGACGATCCGACGATCTGCGGTGGATGCGACTGCCCTTCAGACACGATGACGACGCCGAAGCTCGATCCTTCATTGACCGGCTTGATCACGTAGGGCGGCTTCATCGGATGTTTGTTCTGGATGGCGAAGCGATTGGCAACCTTCGATTCGGCGACGGGAACGCCGACTGATTTGACGATCTTCTTCGCCTGCTCCTTGTTCATGGCGAGCGCCGAGGCGAGCACGCCGGAATGGGTGTAGGGAATACCGAGATATTCGAGGATACCCTGGATCGTGCCATCCTCGCCGAATGGACCATGCAACGCGTTGAAGGCGACATCCGGCCGAAGCTCGGCGAGCACGGAGCCGACGTCGCGCCCGACATCGACGTGGGTGACCTGGTAGCCTTCCTTCTCCAGCGCATCGGCACAGGCCTTTCCGGAGGACAGGGACACGGGCCGCTCGGACGAGAAACCTCCCAGCAGGACGGCCACATGCTTGCTCTTCATTCCCCGTCATCCCCTCTCACGGCGGACCAAAAACCAAAATTTCCGCAACATTGAGTCCGAGTCTCCCGGCAGGTTGCCCCCCAGACGGAAAACGCGGGTAACGCGTCGAACGACTCAAATCAGGAAACGCTTTGGAGCAGAGAATCAGAGAGTTGATTTACTGGCAAGTGCTTATGATTCCGAGAGATTCACTTTCTGAGAAAATGGACGTGAAAACCGTGTCGGTGAGTCCCCGAAGCAACGCTTTTTGCGCACTCTGGGAACGCGTTTGAAGTTCAACCATCACGTGAACTTCACCGGCAACTAAAGCGAATTGAGATTGAGGTCAGAGCAGTTGGCCGAGAAACTCCTGCACGGCATGTCCGGGCCGGAAATTGCCGATGCGCTGGATCTCCCAGTGCAGGCGGATGCCGGAATGTTCGAGCACGCGCGCCCGCACCGTCTCGCCGAGATATTCGAGGTCGTAACCGGTGGCGGTGCCGGTGTTGATCATGAAGTTGCAGTGCATGGGCGACATCTGCGCCCCGCCGATCAGCAGGCCGCGGCAGCCCGCCTTGTCGATCTCCTTCCAGGCCGAGGTGCCTTCGGGATTCTTGAAGGTCGACCCGCCGGTCTTCTCGCGGATCGGCTGCACGGTCTCGCGGTGGTTCTGCACGGCATCCATCGCCGCCTTGATCACCGCCTTGTCCTCGGCAAACCCTTCGAACACGGCCGAGGTGAAGATCAGCCCGGTCGGTGCGGCCGAATGGCGATAGGCATAACCCATGTCGGCATTGCTCAGCGTCTGGACATTGCCCTTGCGGTCGAGCGCGCGCACCTCGACAACCCGCTCGCGCGTCTCGACGCCATTGGCGCCAGCATTCATCCTGAGCGCGCCGCCAATGGCGCCTGGAATGCCGTGGTAGAAATGGAAGCCGCCAATGCCGGCCTCGAGCGCCACGGCGGCCACGCGCTTGTCGGGCGTCGCCGTGCCTGCCCTGATCCTGATCGGTGAAACAAGTTCGGCCTCACCAAACCCCTTAGCGGAAAGCCGGATGACAAAGCCGGGAATGCCGCCATCCCTGACCAGCAGGTTCGAGCCAATGCCGACGATGGTCAGCGGAATTTCCTCGGGAACCGCCCTGAGGAAGGCGGCGAGATCTTCTTCATCCGCCGGCTGGAACAGCGCCTCCGCCAGCCCTCCGGCACGGAACCAGGTGATCTTGTCCATCTCGGCATTCGGCGTGATACGGCCACGCAGGCCGGCAAGCCGGTCGCCAAGTCTGTCGATCAGGGCCTGGCCGTGCGTCATGAGGCGGCAAGCTCCTTGGGCAAGGCATAAGCCCATTGGGTGATATTGCCGGCGCCGAGGAAGACGACGAAATCGCCGGGCTTGGCGAGATCACGGATGATCGGCGCGATATCGGCCGGTCCTTCGATGTAGCGGGCGTCGCGATGGCCGCCGGCGCGGATGCGCGACACCAGCGCATCGGAAGTCACGCCCTCGATCGGCTCTTCGCCGGCCGCGTAGACAGGGGCGACCATCACCGTATCGGCGTCGTTGAAGCAGGCCGAAAACTCGTTGAACAGATCATGCAGCCGGGTGAAGCGGTGCGGCTGGGCAATGGCGATGACGCGTCCCTTGGTGGCGCTGCGCGCCGCCTTGAGCACGGCCGCGATCTCGACCGGATGATGGCCGTAATCGTCGAAAATGTCGACGCCGTTCCAGGAGCCGGTACGGGTGAAGCGGCGTTTGACGCCGGCGAAGGACGACAGGCCCTTCTTGATCGCCTCCCCGGACAGGCCTAGTTCGTGCGCCACTGCGATCGCGGCGGTGGCGTTCGAAACATTGTGGCGGCCTGGCATTGGAAGCCGCAGGTCCGCTATCGTCTTCTGGCCGCCGGTCTTGCGGTCGCGGATCACCACGTCGAACTCGGACGTGGCACCCGCCATGCGATGGTTGGTGAAGCGCACATCGGCCTGCGCGTTCTCGCCATAGGTGATGACGCGCCGATCCTCGATGCGTCCGACCAGCGCCTGCACTTCCGGGTGGTCGGTGCACATCACGCCGAAGCCGTAGAACGGCACGTTCTCGACAAACTGGCGGAATGCCTCGCGCACCTTGTCGAAACTGCCATAGTGGTCGAGATGCTCGGGATCGATGTTGGTGACGACAGCGATGTCGGCCGGCAGCTTGAGGAAGGTGCCGTCGCTCTCGTCGGCCTCGACCACCATCCATTCGCCGTCGCCCATGCGCGCATTGGTGCCATAGGCATTGATGATGCCGCCATTGATGACGGTCGGGTCGAGCCCGCCGGCTTCGAGCAGCGTCGCCACCATGGAGGTCGTCGTCGTCTTGCCGTGCGTGCCGCCGATGGCCACCGCCTGGCGGAAGCGCATCAGCTCGGCCAGCATCTCGGCGCGACGCACGATCGGCAGCAGCCTTTCACGCGCGGCCTTGAGCTCCGGATTGGATTTCTTGATCGCCGTCGAGACGACGATGACCTCGGCATCGCCGAGGTTTTCGGCCTTGTGGCCGACGAAGCATTCGATGCCCTTGTCGCGCAGGCGCTGCACATTGGCGCTGTCGGCCTGATCGGACCCTTGCACCTTGTAGCCGAGATTGTGCAGCACCTCGGCGATGCCGCTCATGCCGATGCCGCCAATGCCGATGAAATGAACGAGGCCGATGGTCTGCGGCATTTTCATGCGTGCGTCCCCTTTCTGAAATCCGAAACGGTTTTTCTGGACGCAATAGCCTCTGTGAGATCGGCGAGCAACCTTGCCGCGTGCGGCCTGCCAGCCGATTTCGCGCCTGCCGCCATCGCCGCCAGCCGCTCGGGGGCGTCCATCAGTCCGCCAAGGAGGACTGCGATGCGCTCGGGCGACAGCGAGGATTGTGGGTGCACCTCGCCGCCGCCGGCGGCGGCAAGGGCCGCCGCATTTGCCGCCTGGTCGTGGTCGAGCGCGTAGGGATAGGGCACCAGCAACGCCGGTCGTCCGATGACGGCGATCTCCGAGACCGTCGAGGCACCGGAACGTGAGATCACCAGATGCGCCGCCGCCATGCGTGCCGCCATGTCGGTGAAGAAGGGCGAAACCTCGGCGGCGACGCCAAGCGCGGCATAGGCAGCCTTCACCCGCCCCACGTCATCGGCACGCGCCTGCTGCGTGATCGCAAGCCGCTTGCGCTGTGCATCGGAAAGCAGTGCGATCGCCCCAGGCATGGCATCGGAAAAGAACTGGGCGCCCTGGCTGCCGCCGAACACCAGCAAGCGGAACGGCTCCTCCCCGGTCGATGCCGCATAAGGTGTCTTGGCCGCTTCCAGCACAGCCGGCCTGACCGGATTGCCTGTCGTCACCGTCTTGGCGCCGGCGGCACTCGCGTCCTGCGGCAGGAAGCCGCCGGCTATGGCATCGACACGGCCGGCCAGCGCCCGGTTGGCGCGCCCCATCACCGCGTTCTGCTCATGGATCAAAGTCGGCACCTTGCGCCGCGTCGCCGCATAGAGCGGCGGCAGGGTCGGATAGCCGCCGAAGCCGACGACGGCATCCGGCTTGATCCTGCCGATGATGGCCGAGGCCTGCCGCACGCCGCGCCAGATTTTCCAGAAGGCCCCGAGCAAGGTGAAAGGGTTCTTCGAACCCATCGTCGCCGACTGGATCGGATGGATGGCGGCAGCCGGGAAGCGGCCGGCAAATCGCTCGGCCCGGTCGTCCGTCGCCAGATGCACCGTCCAGCCACGCTCGGCGAGCTCATGCGCCAGCGCCTCGGCCGGAAACAGATGTCCGCCGGTTCCGCCCGCCGCGAGAAGGATGACACCCCTCGCCATATCACTCCGCCGGCAGGGCGCGCTGTGGCAGCGTGAAGCCCATCTGCTTGCGTTTTTCAGGTCGCTTGCGCGTCAGCGCCAGCACCATGCCCATGGAGATGGCGATCGCGATCTGCGAGGAACCACCGTAGGAGATGAAGGGCAGCGTCATGCCCTTGGCCGGCACAAGCTGCAGGTTGACGCACATGTTGATGACGGCCTGCAGGCCGAACACGGTGACGAGGCCGCCGACCGCATAGCGGGTGAAGTCGTCATGTTCCTTGAGTGCCGTGTTGAGCCCGCGCAGCACGATGAAAGCGAAGATCGACATGATGAAGAAGCACATGATCAGCCCGAACTCCTCGCCCGCGACCGAGAACACGAAGTCGGCGTGGCTGTCGGGGATGACCCGCTTGACCGTGCCCTCGCCCGGCCCGACGCCGAACCAGCCGCCATTGATCAGCGCGTCGCGCCCCATATCGACCTGGAACGTGTCGCCCTCGCCGGTGAGGAACTTGTCGATGCGCAGGGCAACGTGCGGAAACACCGTATAGGCGGCGAAGACACCGCCGACGCCGGCGGCGCCCAGCACGATGATCCATAGCCAGGGCAGCCCTGCCATGAAGAACATGATGCCCCAGGTGCCGGTCGTCAGCATGGTCTGGCCGAGGTCCGGCTGCGCCACCAGCAGTGATACGACGAGCACCAGAAGCAGCATGGCGAACAGGTTGCCGGGAATGTCGGGCTGGCGCTTGTGCTCGGCGAACAGCCAGGCGCACATGATGACGAAGGCCGGCTTCAGGAATTCCGACGGCTGGATCGACAGGCCGGCGAGCGAAACCCAGCGCCGCGCGCCCTTCACTTCGACGCCGACATAGAGCACCGCGACCATCAGCACCAGCATGAGGCACAGCATGATCAGCGACATGCGCCGGATCTGCCTGGAATCGAGGAAGGATACCGCCAGCATCACGCCGAGCGCCGGCACGGTGAAGATGATCTGCCTGGTGGCGAAGTGGAAACTGTCGAGGCCGATGCGTTCGGCGACCGCCGGGCTCGCGGCGAAGGACAGCACGATGCCGAGCCCCATCAGCGATAGGAATGCCGCCAGGAACCAGCGATCGATCGTCCACCACCAGGTTGCGACGGGACTTTTATCGAGACGGCTCTGCATTATCGTGCCCCTCCGATGGGTTTGACGCCATCTATAGCGCTCGCAGCTTGCCTGAAGGCTTCGCCGCGAACTTCGAAATTCTTGAACTGGTCGAAACTGGCGCAGGCCGGCGACAACAGCACCACCGCCTCGCCGCCATCCTCCTTGGCCGCGTCATGCGCGGCGTGCTCGACCGCGGCGGCCAGCGTCCCCGATATCTCGTAGGGCACCGCCTCGCCCAGCGTCGCCGAAAAAGCGGGCGCCGCCTCGCCGATCAGATAGGCCTTGGCGATGCGCGGAAAGAAGCCGCGCAGCGGTTCAATCCCCCCTTCCTTGGGCAGGCCGCCCGCGATCCAGTAGATGCGGTTGAAGCTGGACAGCGCGGGCGCGGCCGCATCGGCATTGGTCGCCTTGGAATCGTTGACGAACAGCACATGGTCCTTGCGGCCGACCTGCTCCATACGGTGGGCGAGGCCCGGGAAACTCTCCAGCCCGGACTGGATCTCGCCGAGGTCGAGGCCGACCTTGAGACAGGCGGCGACCGCGGCGAGCGCGTTCTGCGCATTGTGCTGGCCCCGCAGCGAGCCGATACCTTCGAGGAAGGCGACCCGGCTGTAGCGGCCGTGCACGGCTTCCATCAGCTTGGTGCCGTCGGCGAAATAGCCATCGGTCAGCGGCAGCCGCTTGGAAATGCGGATGACCTGCCGGCCTGCCCGCTCCAACCGCTCGGCGATCTGCGCGCACCAGGAATCGTCAATGCCGATGATTGCCGTCTCGCTGCCCGCCACCAGGCGCTCCTTGATCGAGGCGTAGTGCTGCATGGTGCCGTGGCGATCGAGATGATCTGGTGTCAGGTTGAGCAGGATACCGGCCGTCGGGTTGATCGATGGAGCAAGGTCGATCTGGTAGGACGAGCACTCGACCACATAGTGGCGGTCAGGCTTCGGCGGATGGAGCGTCATCACCGCGCGGCCGATATTGCCGCCCATCTGCGTGTCGCGGCCGGAGGCCTTGAGGATATGCGCCGCCAGCGCGGTCGTCGTCGATTTGCCATTGGTGCCGGTGATGCCGATGAAAGGAGCCGTCGGCGCGCTGAGCATCCGCTCCCTGCAGAACAACTCGACGTCGCCAATGATCTCGACGCCGGCGCCGCGCGCAAGCTCTACCGTCCAGTGCGGCTTGGGATGCGTCAGCGGCACGCCGGGCGACAGCACGAAGGCCGAGAATTTCGCCCAGTCGGCGCCGCGCAGATCGCCGGTCGCGATGCCTGTGGCGGCGGCCTTGGCGACACTGTCGGGATTGTCGTCCCAGGCCAGCACCTGCGCGCCGCCCTCGATCAGCGCGCGCGCCGTCGCCATCCCCGAACCACCCAGCCCGAAGAGCGAAACCTGCTTGCCTGCGAAGGATGCGGCGGGGATCAAGGTGTTGCCTATCTCAGCTTGAGGGTCGACAGGCCGACCAGCGCCAGGATGACGGCAATGATCCAGAAGCGGATCACCACCTGGCTTTCGGTCCAGCCGAGCTTTTCGAAATGATGGTGGATCGGCGCCATCAGGAAGACGCGCTTGCCCGTCATCTTGAAGTAGCCGACCTGAATGATGACGGACAGGATCTCGACCACGAACAGGCCGCCGACGATGACCAGCACGATCTCGTGCTTGGTGGCCACCGCGACCGTGCCGATCAGGCCGCCCATGGCCAGCGAGCCGGTGTCGCCCATGAAGATTGCCGCCGGCGGCGCGTTGAACCAGAGGAAGCCGAGGCCGGCGCCGATGACGGCGCCCAGCACGACCGCCAGTTCACCGGTGCCGGGAACGAAATGGATCTGCAGATATTCGGCGAACACCGCATTACCCGAGAGATAGGCGATGACGCCGAAGGATGCCGCCGCGATCATGATTGGCACGATCGCCAGACCGTCGAGGCCGTCGGTCAGGTTCACTGCATTGCCGGCGCCGACGATGACGAAGCAGGAGAACGGAATGAAGAACCAGCCGAGGTTGAAGATGAATTCCTTGGCGAAGGGGAACGTCAGCGACGACGAGAACGGCGCCTGGCCGTTACGCATGATCACCCAGGCGGCGATGCCGGCGATGATGAATTCGAGCCCCAGCCGCGCCTTGCCGGAAAAGCCCAGATGCGACTGCTTGGTCACCTTCAGATAGTCGTCGTAGAAGCCGATCGAGCCGAAGCCCAGCGTCACCAGCAGCACCACCCAGACATAGATGCTCGACAGGTTCGCCCACAAGAGCGACGATCCGATGATACCGGACAGGATCATCAGTCCGCCCATGGTCGGTGTGCCGGCCTTCTTGAAATGCGTCTGCGGCCCGTCGGCGCGGATCGGCTGGCCCTTGCCCTGGCGCAGCCGCAGCGAGTTGATGATGGTCGGCCCGAAGATGAAGACGATCAGCGCCGAGGTGATCAGCGCCCCTCCGGTGCGGAAGGTGATATAGCGGAAAACGTTGAAGACCGAGATCTTGTCCGCGAAATCGACCAGCAGTGTGAACATGCGCTTTTCGTCCCCGGCTTGATCTAGGTCAGTTTGCTGGTTGTCGTTTCAGCCGGGTATTTGCCCAGCAAAGCATCGACCAGTTTTGCAAAACCGATGCCCTTCGACGATTTGATCATCACCACGTCGCCCGGCTTCAGCGCGGCAAGCAGCACCGGCTTCAGCTCTTCGACACCCGCGCGGTATTCCGTCTTGATATCGTCCGGCAGCGCTTGCGCCAGCGCCCGCATTTCCGGACCGCCGAGAAAGACGGTTCGCGTGCCGGTGCCGACGATGAGATCGGCAAGAGCGGCATGCAGATTGACCGAGTGGTCGCCGAGTTCGAGCATATCGCCAAGCACGGCGATGCGCCGGCCCTCGCCCGTTACCGGCGTCGCGTTCAGCAGCGCCATGGCTGCCTCCATCGAGGCGGGATTGGCGTTGTAGCTCTCATCGATCAGGGTGATCGTGCCCTGTGGATGCCGCAGCACATGGCGCCTGCCGCGCCCGCGCTCGGCGGAGAGATCAGCCAACGCCGATGCCACTTTGTCGAGATCGGCGCCGACCAGATGCGCCGCGCCCAGCACCGCCAGCACGTTCTGCACCATGTGCCGGCCGGGTGCGCCGATGCGGGCCGTCACCTCGCGGCCGCCGATCCTGGCGGCGATGTCGGAATGGTCGGCATGGAGTTCGCATTTGGTGAGCCTGAAGCTCGAGCGCGCATTCTCGCCGAAGCCGTAGACATGCTCGACGCCGGCGGCATGCGCCATCTTGTCGAGAAGCTTGAAGCGCGCGTCGTCGCGATTGAGGACGGCGGCACCTTCGGGCTCCAGCCCTTCGAAAATTTCGGCCTTGGCCTGGGCGATCTCGTCCAGATTGCGGAAGAAACCCAGATGCGCGGCCGCGATCATGGTGACGATGGCGACATGCGGCCGCACCATCTTCACCAGCGGCCGGATCTCGTCGGGATGGTTCATGCCGATCTCGAACACGGCATAGTCGCAATCGGCAGGCATGCGCGCCAGCGTCAGCGGCACGCCCCAATGATTGTTGAAGGACTGCGCCGAAGCATGCACCTTGCCGACGGCCGACAGCACATGGCGCAGCGCTTCCTTGGTGGTGGTCTTGCCGGCCGAACCGGTCACCGCGATGATTTTGGCCTGCGAACGGGCACGTGCCGCGATCCCGAGCTTCTCCAGGGCGGCCAGCACATCCTCGACGACGATGATCGGTGCTGTCAGCCGGCCGAGAGACGGCAGCTTGCCCTCCGCCACCACCAGCACGCCGGCGCCGGCCTTGATGGCCGCGGTGACGAAGTCGTGGCCGTCCATCGCCTCGCCCTTGATGGCGAAGAAGGCGTCACCCGGCTGCAGGCTGCGGCTGTCGATCGAAATCCCCGATATGCCTTCGGGCATAGGACCGAGCGGCCGGCCGTCCATGGCGGCAACCAGCGCCTCGGAGGTCCACAGAAGACTCATGCGGCACGCTCCCGCAGGGCGGCGCGGACTTCCTCGTGATCGGAAAAATGCAGGGTCTCGGAGCCGATCGTCTGGCCTTCCTCATGGCCCTTGCCGGCCACGATCAGCGTGTCGCCGGCATGAAGCATGCCGACAGCCTCGTGGATCGCCTGGCGTCGGTCGCCGATCTCGATGGCGCCGGGTGCGGCGGCAAGAATGGCGGCGCGGATCGTCTCGGGCACTTCCGAGCGCGGATTGTCGTCGGTGACGATGACGACATCGGCAAGCCGGGTCGCGATCTCGCCCATGATCGGCCTTTTTCCCCGGTCACGGTCGCCGCCGCAACCGAACACGACCATGACGCGGCCCGTCGTGAACGGCCTTACCGAGGCCAGCACGTTTTCCAGCGCATCGGGCTTGTGGGCATAGTCGACATAGACTGGTGCGCCGCTGGCAGTGGTTCCGACGAGGTCGAGGCGGCCAGGCGCGCCCTTCAGTTTTTCCAAGGCCATCAAGGCTTTGGCGATGGGCGTTCCCGTGGAAATGGCAAGCCCCGCCGAAACCAGTGCGTTCGCGATCTGGAAATCGCCAGCCAGCGGCAGATCGATCTCGTGAATCACGCCGTCGGCCTCGACCTCGGCGCGTTGGCGGTGGCGCTCATGCTCGACCCGCTTCAGTTTCAGGAAATCGCCGTGGCGGCCAACCGTCAGCACCTGGAGCCCGGCGGCCCGCGCCGCCTGGATTGTCGGCGCCGACCACGGATCGTCGGCGAAAATGACCGCCGGCGCGCCTTTCGGCAGCAGCGTGTCGAACAGGCGCAGTTTGGCGCGATGATAGTCCTCGACCGTCGGATGGTAATCCATGTGGTCGCGGCCAAGATTGGTGAAGCCGCCGGCCGCCAATTTCACACCGTCGAGGCGGCGCTGGTCGAGCCCATGGCTGGAGGCTTCCATCGAGGCATGGGTGACGCCGGCATCGGCCAATTCCCTCAGCAGTTGATGCAGGGCGACCGGATCGGGCGTCGTCAGTGAGCCATACTCGTTGCGGCCGGGCGCCACCACGCCGGTGGTGCCGATCGAAGCGGCGGCATATCCCGCCTGCTCCCAGATCTGCCTGGTGAAGGCGGCGACCGAGGTCTTGCCGCTGGTGCCGGTGACGGCGACCATGGTTTGCGGCTGCTTGCCGAAATAGTTGGAAGCGCTGAGCGCCAGTGCCAGGCGCGGATCGTCGACCACCAGCACCGGAACCGGCAGTCCGGCAACGGAACTGCCTTTGCTTGTCACGATCGCAAGCGCGCCGCGCCTTGCCGCGTCGGCAGCGTAGGCCGCACCGTCCGCTTTGGTGCCGGCGAGCGCAAAAAAGACGACGCCCGGTTTTACCTGGCGGGAATCGGACGAAATCCCGGTGACCTCCAGATCGGCGGAATCTGTTCCTTCGACTGGCAGGACACCGGCTAGATCTCTGAGCTTCATTGAGTTCCGTTCACCGCAATATTAAAGAGCGCGCAGTCGCCGGCGCGCCCCAAGAATCACTCATAGGAAACCAGCGTTGCACCATTTTCATGGCTGAAATCGGGTTTCACGCCAAGCATGGCCGCTGAACGCCTGATAATATTGCCGGCGATAACCCCCGCATTTGCGGCCGCAACGTCTGTCATGCCAGGCTTTTCCGGGTGCGGGGCGTCGGCAATCGTAAACACCAGGTATTGCGGATCGTCCATCGGGAAGGCGGCGACGAAGGTATTGAAATTCAAGTCTTTCGAGTAACGGCCGTTGATGACCTTCTCGGCCGTTCCGGTCTTGCCGCCAACGCGGTAGCCGGGAACTCTGGCGTTTCTGGCCGAACCCTTCTCGGCGTTGAGCGAATAGAGGTAGCGCATACCTTCGACTGTCTTTTCGCTAACCACTTTCTTCGCCGCCGCCATCGCCTCCTGCTGGCTGCGGACCAGGAATGTCGGCTGCATCAGGTAGCCGCCATTCATCAATGCCGCGCAGCCTACGGCCGCCTGCAGCGGCGTCGTCGACACGCCGTGGCCGAAGGCGATGGTGAACGAATTGACCTGTTTCCAGACCTTCGGTTCGGTCGGGCGGGCGACTTCCGGCAGTTCGGTCTGCATCCTTTCCAGGATGCCAAGGCGATGCAGGAATTCCCTGTGCGCCTCGATGCCGACCAACTCGGCCTCCCTGGCCGACCCGATGTTGGACGAATAGAGGAACACCTCCGGCAACGACAGCACACGGTTCTTGCCGTGGAAATCATGGATGGCCTGATGCCCGACCCGGATTGGATGCGAAGCATCGAAGCGGCTCGCCATCGTCGCCTTGCCGGAATCAAGCGCCATGGCCGATGTGAAGCTCTTGAAGGTCGAGCCCATCTCATAGAGACCCGCCGACATCCGGTTCAGCCGGTCCTTTTCCTGCGCATTGTAAGGATTGTTCGGATCAAAATCCGGCACCGATGCCATGGCTATCACTTCGCCGGTCTTGACGTTCAGCACAACGGCGCCAGCGCCGACGGCGCGATAACGCTCCAGGCCGGCGGCGATCTCGTCGCGCACCACATGCTGGACCCGCAGATCGATCGAAAGCTTTACTGGCTTGAGATCCTTGGCCACCGCCAAGCCCGACGCCTGCAGATCGCTCAGGCCCTGCTCATCGATATATTTCTCCATGCCGGAGATGCCCTGGTTGTCGATGTTGGTCAGGCCGACGACATAGGAAGAGGTCTCGCCGCTCGGATAGAAGCGGCGCTTTTCGGTACGGAAGCCGAAGCCGGGAATGCCAAGCTGCATGATGTCGGCTTGCTGCTTGGGCGTCAGCTGCCGCTGCAGCCAGACGAAGCCGGCACCGCTCTTGAGCTTGTGGTAGGTCTGCTCGTAATCGATCTCGGGCAGCACGGTCGACAGTTTTTCGATCGCCTCGTCGGCATCGACAATGCGGCGCGGCTCCGCGAACAGCGACGCTGTCTTGATGTCGGTCGCCAGCACTTCGCCATTGCGATCGACAATGTCGGGCCGCGAGGCTGTGATCCGGCTCTGCGGGCCGCCCGACAGGTCGGGCGTCTGGAAACCGAGATAGACCAGACGCCCAGAAATGGTCGAGAAGATGCCGAAAAACACCGCCATCGTCATCACGATGCGCGCCTTGCCCTTGCCGCCGGTCGCCTTGCGGGCGCCGTCGACAACGATCGATCCATCTTCACCCGTCCTGGCGCGACGCTTCAGCAGTTTGCCAATTCCGATCATTGGGCGATGCCTCCGGTCACGACGGGGTCCCTGCCGCCCGAGGGCGCCTTGTCGGAATTGTCGGCCATGGTGCCTTGGCGTCCGTTCAGGATGTCTTGAATGTCCAGGGCCTTCGCCGGCAGATCGCTCAAGCCCACGATCTGGCGCCCGCTGACCGGCTCGAGTGCGAGTTGCGACTTGTAGAGTTCGGTCAGCTTCTGCAGCCGCGACGGTTGGGTGAGCAGGCTCCAGTCGGCCTTGAGCAGGTCGATCGTCTCCTCCTCATAACGGATCTGGGTATGGATCTTCTGCACCGCCGCCAACTGGTCCTCGGCCTCGCGCTTGGTTTTGTAGGTCAGGGCCGCAGCCGAAACCATGACGGCGATCAGGACAATGTCGCTGGTACGGAACACGTGCTTACCTCTCCCCCGGCCGGTCGATACCGGGAAGTTTTGGAAGGCCGAAGATCGAAAAATCGCCGGCGCGCGCCGGAGCCTCGGTGCGGATCGCCGCACGCAGCCTGGCCGAGCGGGCGCGCGGATTGGCCGCGATCTCGGCGTCGCCGGGCGTCACGCCGCCACCGGTCTTACGGAAGGTGGCGCTGCGCGCCTGCGCCTCGGGCATGTAGCGCGAGCCGCTGGCGGCATCGGCGCGGTCGGCGATGAAGCGCTTGACGATGCGGTCTTCCAGCGAATGGAACGTCACCACGACGAGGCGTCCGCCCGGTTTCAACGCGCGTTCGGCCGCGAACAGGGCCTTGGCCAGTTCGCCAAGCTCGTCATTGACGAAGATGCGCAGCGCCTGGAAGACGCGGGTGGCGGGATGGATCTTGTCCTTCGGTGCGCGGCCGATATGCGTCTCGATGGCGTCAGCGAGTTCGAGCGTGCGTTCGAATGGGCGCTTTTCACGGCGTGCCTCGATCATGCGGGCGATGCGGCCGGCGTGACGCTCTTCGCCGAGGAAGCCGAAGATGCGGGCGAGATCGCCCGGCTTGAAACTGTTGACAACATCGGCGGCGCTCAAGCCCGCCTGCGCCATGCGCATGTCGAGCGGCCCGTCGGTGCGGAAGGAAAATCCGCGTTCGGCCTGGTCGAGTTGCATGGAGGACACGCCAATGTCGAGTACGACGCCGTCGGCGCTCTCGACATGTTCGTCGAGCGTGGAGAACGGCGCCTGCACCAGCCTCAGTCGGCCGCCCGACTGCGCCTCGAGGGCGCGCCCGGCCGCGATCGCATCAGGATCGCGATCGATCGCCACCACGGAAGCGCCGGTCGCCAGGATGGCTTTGGTGTAGCCGCCGGCGCCGAACGTGCCGTCGATGATGATGTCGCCCTCCGCCGGCGCCAGTGCCGCGAGCACTTCGCCAAGGAGGACCGGAATGTGGCGGGCCGATCCGCCAACGGCGTGAAGGTCATCGCCGTGGCCCGCCGTCATTCCGGTCGCTCCCCAGCCTTGGCCTCGTGAGCCTTCGTCCCCTGCCGAAGCTGCAAAAGCCTGGCCCGCGCCTGCGCCCCGTAGGCGGCAAGCCGTGCCGGCTCCCAGATCTGAAAGAAATTGCCACGGCCGACAAAGGCCACCTCCGCCGAGATGCCAGTGTGCTCGCGGATGAAATCGGTCATCGTGATACGGCCATCCTGATCGAGTTTCAGGAATGCTCCGTCGCCATGGCAGAAGAACGACATGTCGTCCGCCGTCTGCAGGAAGGGATCTTCCTGAGCGATGCGCTGCTCGTAGCGATCGAGAAGATCGAGCCCGCCGACATCCATCGCCGGCAGATCGAGACAGCGCAGTGCGTAAAGTTCCGAATAGCCGCGCTTCTGCACGACAGCACGGAAATGCGCCGGAACGGACACCCGCCCCTTCGCATCGATCCTGCTCACCGTGTTCGACAGAAACCGGTCCATCACACGTCACAGCCGCTTGCGCCGCCGCACCCCTCTTCATCGTGTCGCACGCGCCGCCGCAGCGCGTTCCCTGCCCCGCACTCACCTCGTCCAAACAGGCAAAAACCGGCAAACGCGCAGCCGCCGCGGCTGCCCGATTGGCGTACGCTTTAACCTGACACGGAACGAAGGCTTGAGTGTTGGAATGGGATATCATGGGGCACTATGGGCGTCAACGGGAATAAGCTTCACAAACACGCGCGCCGCGACCAATCAGAGCAGCCGCTGCGGCACGTCTCGTTTTTATGATCCATTAAGCCTAACGAAGCGTTTAGAGCCGTCTGGCCCAACCGGACGCGCCTTGCCGCGAACGGCTGCCGGGCATAGCGTCGCTCGCGTCCGACCGGTCACCAAGAAGGGTTGAGAATCGATGCCAGGATCAACGAACACACGCGCCGCGGCACTTCCTCATCTGCGCAACAGCGGGCTCGCAAAGGGCGATCCGATTCCTCTGCCGCTGACCATGGCCGCCATCTACCACACGCCCGGCGACGCAACCGGTTATGACCAGTATGGCCGCTTCAGCAACCCGACATGGGCTGCCGTCGAGCACATGCTATCTCATCTGGAAGGCGCGCCCTGCGTGGCCTTTCCCTCGGGGATGGCCGCGATTTGCTCGGTGTTTTTCGCGCTGCTCAAGGCTGGCGATCGTATTCTGCTGCCGTCGGACGGCTATCACACGACAAGGGCGCTGGTCGACCGTTTCCTGAAACCGTTTGGCGTCGATTGCGATGTCCGCCCGACATCCACCTTCCTCGATGGAGGCTTCGACGGCTATCGACTTGCCTTCGTCGAAACCCCCGCCAATCCGGGGCTGGACATCTGCGACATAGCGGCCGTTGCCGCGGCGGCCCACAAAGCAGGTGCGCTGCTTGCGATCGACAACACGACGATGACGCCTTTTGGGCAACGACCGCTCGATCATGGCGCCGATATCGTGGTGGCCGCAGACACCAAGGCGCCCAATGGCCATTCCGACGTGCTGTTTGGCCATGTCGCCAGCCGTAATGCGGATATCATCACCGCCGTGACCGGCTGGCGCGAGGTGTCAGGCAGCATTCCCGGGCCGTTCGAAGCCTGGCTGGTGCATCGCGGCCTGGAGACACTCGACGTGCGCTTCGACCGCATGTGCTCCTCGGCGGAAGTGATCGCCCGACGGCTGCAGGGCCACAGAGCGATCAGCGGCCTGCGTTATCCCGGATTGGAAAGCGACCCGTCGCACAATCTTGCCCGTGCGCAGATGGAACGATTCGGCTTTCTGATCTCGTTCGAACTCGCCTCGGAGGAGAAGGCCGAGGATTTCATCAACAATTGCCAGCTGATGCAGGCGGCGACATCTTTTGGCGGCGTCCATACCTCGGCCGAACGGCGCTTGAAGCGCGGCGATGCGGTGCCGCCAGGTTTCGTCCGCGTCTCCGTCGGCTGTGAACCGGTCGAGGAACTCTGGAAGGCGATCGAGGCCTCGCTGGACGAGATCAGCGGGTGAGCGGATCCGTCACGACCCGAGATCGTCGGCTTCGATCTTGCGATGGCCGTGCAGCACGCGAAGAATTTCGATCGCGTCGCCGCTGACACAATAGAGAGTGAGATAGTCACCGACGACCAAATGTCGGGTGCCAGGCGCAATATCATCGCGTGGCGCGCCTGAGAATGGATAGGCGGCCAATTGTTGCCACCGTGCTTCGATGCGATCGAGCAGCCGGTCGGCTGCAGCCTCGTTATCGCGCGCAATATGCAACCAGATCGTGATCAGATCGTCTTCAGCGCGTGCGTTCCGGAGAATCGCCAGCGAATTCATGCTGCACTGCTAGAGCATAATCTGACCTGACGGAATCGCGAGGGATTCCCATCGGCGAGAATATCTGATTCATCATGTCTGCTGGA
>NZ_VFUX01000034.1:0-69749 GCF_006441275.1 Mesorhizobium sp. B2-4-17
ACGCTTCACCGCCGAGCAATGCACAAACTACTTCAGCGCCGCAGGTTACGAGCCAGAGTGATCAGATTCTGCTCTAGACCGCAAGCGTCTCCGTGCCTCGGCCTTGACTTCATCCATCGATGCAAATCGTCCCGGCCCGCTGTCGATCCCTTCCTGCACCAGCTTGCGCAGTTCCTCCACCGTGTAGCCGAAGAGGTCGCGACGATCCTTCCACTGCCTGAGCGCATCGCGGATTACTTCGCTTGCCGACGCATATTCGCCAGCAGCAACGACATCATCGACAGCTGCCGCCAGTTCCGGCGAAAGCGTAATGCTGCGTTTGTCGACCTGACCCATGACTGGCTCCTTATTCCGTTCACAGGCATGGTACGATTTAATCGCACCATTTTCAAGGAAAGCCATCCTGTCCTGTTGGCGGAATGGCGAGGCGGCAAAACCTGAATCGCCAGGCGCGCCGGAGAGCGCAACCTGCTGATCTCAAAGGGTTTCTCGGGGAGAAACTGCCAGCCGGCCTGTAAGCCGGGTTCTGTATGGCCCTCGCCCCTTGCGGGACGAGAACGTGGCGGCCATTCATCTTGGACGCATATTGCCATGCGCCTCACGCAACCTACCCGGACGGTGAGCCGGAAACAGCCCTCGAGGGTTTCCCCCCGCACCGCCCCTATTCGGTCTTGCTCCCGGTGGGGTTTACCGTGCCGCTCCTGTTGCCAGTCGCGCGGTGGGCTCTTACCCCACCCTTTCACCCTTGCCACGATAAATCGTGGCGGTTTGCTTTCTGTGGCACTTTCCCTGGGGTCGCCCCCGCCGGCCATTAACCGGCACCGTGTCTCCATGGAGCCCGGACTTTCCTCACCCGCGGCCTTTCGGCGCTTGCGGGTGCGGCCGCCCAGCCAGCTGGCAGGGCGTATAAAGGGGTTCAGCCGGCAAAACGCAACCGAAAAAGCCGGTTGCGGCCAGTTCTTCTCATGCGGGCGCCCCAACAGCGGCCAACTGCACCTTGACCTTGCTGCAATAAGCCGCCGACACCGGGTTCATCCGGGTCGCGCCGTGGCCCGCATTGTATTTCAGGATCGTGCCGCAAGTGGTGCCGCCACCGAGATCCCGCGCCATGGCGAGATACTTCATGCCGTATTTGATGTTGGTGTCGGGATCGAACAGCCCCTTGGCAGAGCCGTTATAGCCCATCATCCGCGCCGTTGCCGGCTTGATCTGCATCAGGCCGATCTCGCCGGCGCTGCCGACCATGTCCGGCCGGTAGTTGCTCTCGATCTTGATGACGGCTTGAGCCAGTGAAACAGGAACGCCGTAGCTCGCCGCATAGCGGGCAACGACCGCGGAATACTGGCCGCCACTGGCCACCGCCGCGGTCGACGCAGCGACATTCCTCAGTCCGATCGATGCCGTCGTCGTCATGTCGATGGTCTTGCGGCTAGGCTTGGCCTGCCTTTTGGCTGCGGATTTTTTCGCCTTGGACCAGCTTGCCTTTTCCACCTTCGCCGAAGCCTGCTTCGTCGCCGCCTTGGTGCTCTTGCTGCTTTTGGCCGAAATGACCTTGCCCTTGGCACTCACCGCGACGAGCCCCTGATCGGCCCGTGGGCTTACCGGCGCGGCGTTCGCCGCACTGAAGGCAAAAGTCATTACGCCGGCAGCAAGAGCTGCCGTTACAACGGTCAATTTCTGCATGGGATCCTGTTCTGTCTGGACCACGCGAAGATTTTCGCGCGGGATTGCTTGATCAATATCGGAATATCCGGGGGGATACGCGTCCGACAAACTGTACGAATTGCCCTTTGAAGCCTGAATTGGCGGCAATGAAGGCGGGGCAAGTCACTTTGAGTGACAGTTTGTAACCTAACGGCGAAAAGGATTACTTGGACGGCGCCTTGACCTAAGGTCAGTCCCGGATGGAAGCGAGCAGCCTTTCCAGCGTGCGCATGGTCGACCCGTCTGCCGTCCCATCGATCCGGCGCGGCCGAAAATGCCGCTGGAAAGCCTCGATGACGTTCTGTGTCTGATGGTCAAAAGTTCCTGATATCTCAACGCCGTAGCCATAGAGCGCCAGCATCGACTGCAGCGCCTCGACATCAGCCCCGCTGTCGCCGGGCTTCAGCGCCGCTCCGCGTCTTACAGGCGCGGCCGGCACCAGATGGCCGACACCGGCCTCGAACAGCACCGCCCAGGGAAACTTCTCACCCGGATCGATCTTGCGACCCGGCGCCACATCGGAATGCGCCAGCACCCGCTCGGCGGCGATCGCATGGCGGCTGATGATCCCCCGGCATAGGCCGATGACCGCGTCGATCTGACCCCGGGGAAAACCGGGATATCCCAGCGAGTGCCCTGGATTGACGATCTCGATGCCGACCGAGCAGGAGTTGATGTCGGTGCGTCCGAACCAGGAACTCTTGCCGGCGTGCCAGGCGCGGTCGCTTTCCCTGACCATCTGCACGATGTGGCCATTCTCATGGACGAGATAGTGCGAGGAAACCTCGCTCGCCGGGTCGCACAGCCAGGCTTCCGCGCCGGCCCCTGTCGCCATGCCGGTATAGTGCAGCACGATCATGTCGGGCTTCAGCGTGTTGCGCCTTGGCCCGAAATTCGGCGATACCCTGACCTCCGCGCTCGGCTCGTCGGGCAGGAAGCCACTCATGCGTGCCGCAGGCCCCGCTCGATCATCTCATAGGCGGCGTTGATCGCCGCGACCCTGGTCGTGGCGATCTTGATGAATTCCTGCGGCAGGCCGCGCGCGATCAGCCGATCGGGATGGTTGTCGGAAACCAGCTTGCGATACCGCTTCCTGACTTCCTCGAACGGCTTGCCGCGCTCGATACCGAGCACAACATAGGGGTCGGCGGCGCCGAGATTGACGTGGCGGGCCAGGATCGACTCGTAATGCGCCTCGTCGATGCGGAAAATCTCGGCGATGCGGTGCAGGAACTGGCCTTCGCGCTCATGGATCAGCCCGTCGGCCTTGGCGATGTGGAACAGGCCGTCGAGTATGTCTTCCAGCATTGCGCAGTTCGAATGGCCGGAGCCGCAAAGTTGGGCCATACGTTCGGCATAGGTTTCGAAGCCGGCAACGTCTTGCTTGGCCAAGTCATAGAGCCGCGCAACGTTGCGCGTCTCCTTTGGCGGAACTTCGAATATCTCCTGGAAGGCCCGTACCTCATCCTGGGTGACGATGCCGTCGGCCTTGGCCATCTTTGCAGAAAGCGCGATCATCGCCACCGAGAAGGCAATGCGTCGGCGCAGGTCCGCATCCCCGGAGAAAACCGTGCGCACGGCTTCGACGACGTCGGCAACGCCCGACGAGGCTGACGACGATACCCGTGTGATGAAGTCGCCGAGGCGGTCCCAAATCGACATGGCCGTTTCTTAAAGCGAACCGGTCCCCGCTATCAAGCCAATAACGGCCATGACCCTGCTTGTGAACGACGGGCATTTGCCGGTCCATGAGTGCCTGACGGAGAAAAGGCCGACGAGACGCCGGCCCTTCCTCCAAAACACTTTTACTGCCTAACGAACTACTGCGCGGGCGCAGGAGCAGGCGTTGCCGGAGCCGGCTCGGCGGGCTTGGTCGATTTATCGGCCGGAGCCGCAGGCTTCATGGGCTGCTCGGCAGGCGGCGGATTGGTGCTCTGGGTGGTGGTCTTGTCGGTGCCACTGTCGCTGCAGGCCGCAACGCCCAGCAAGGCAAGAGCGGACACAGAAGCAAGAATGAGCTTTTTCATGACATCTCTCCTTCAACACACGCTCACGTTGCGGTGAACGGTCGCAGTGGAAATGCATCACACGGCCATGAGTTTCGTAACGTTGCGTTTCCGCGTGTAACAGCAACGGCATGCGGGCGGCGTTGCTGTGGGCGTCGAGGCAGATTAACAACAGATAGGAACGAAAATGCCGGGGAGAGCCGCCATGGCCGGGAAATGGGATTTCTGGATCGATCGCGGCGGCACCTTCACCGATATCATCGGCCGCGACCCGCAGGGTGGGCTGCATCCGCGCAAGCTCCTTTCGGAGAACCCTGAAGCCTATGCCGATGCCGCCATCCAGGGCATCCGCGATCTGCTCGGGCTCGAAACGGGCGCTGTTATCCCATCGGGCTCGATCGGCGACATCAAGATGGGCACTACCGTGGCCACCAACGCGCTTCTGGAACGCAAGGGCGACCGCGTGCTCTTGCTCATTACAAAGGGGTTTCGCGATGCGCTCAGGATCGCCTACCAGGCGCGGCCCGACATTTTCGCCAAGGAGATCATCCTTCCCGAACAGCTCCATGAGCGCGTCCTCGAGATCGACGAGCGCGTGCTCGCCGATGGCTGCGTCGAACGGCTGCTCGACATCGCCGCCTGCCGTCCGGCGATAGAGCAGGCGAAAGCCGATGGCATCGACGCCGTGGCGATCGTCTTCATGCATGCCTGGAAATACCCCGATCACGAGAAAGCGGTGGCGAAGGTCTGCCGCAAGCTTGGCTTCAGCCAGGTCTCGGTCAGCCACGAAGTCTCGCCGCTGATCAAGCTGGTCGGCCGCGGCGATACCACCGTGGTCGATGCCTATCTGTCTCCCATCCTGTCGCGCTATGTGCAAAAGGTTGCGGGAGAACTCGGCGCCCTCTCCCCGCTCGAGCGGGTGACGTCGGCAAAGCCCGCAGAGGGGGTCATCTCAGAAGGCACCTCTATAGCGTCGCGTCCAGTCGAACCGACCCCAGCCGGCGGCTTTACCGCCACCCTCTCCTCGAGGGAGAGGGAAGGCCCCCGCCTCATGTTCATGATGTCGTCGGGCGGCCTCACCGCCGCCGACATGTTCCAGGGCAAGGACGCCCTGCTGTCGGGTCCCGCCGGCGGCGTCGTCGGCATGGTCGAGACGGCGAAGCTCGCCGGCTTCGACAAGGTCATCGGCTTCGACATGGGCGGCACCTCCACCGACGTCGCCCACTATGATGGCGAGTACGAGCGCGCCTTCGACACCGAGGTGGCCGGCGTGCGCGTTCGCGCTCCGATGATGCGCATCCACACCGTCGCCGCCGGCGGCGGCTCGGTCCTGCACTACGAAGCCGGCCGTTTTCGCGCCGGACCGGACTCCGCGGGCGCCAATCCAGGCCCCGCCGCCTACCGGCGCGGCGGCCCGCTGGCCGTCACCGACGCCAACGTCATGCTCGGCAAGCTGCAGCCCGATTTCTTCCCGTCGATCTTCGGCCCCGGCCAGGACCAGCCGCTCGATCTGGGAACGGTGCGCGCAAAATTCGAGGCACTTGCCGCCGAAATCGCCGACGGCCGTTCGCCGGAAGCGGTTGCCGAGGGTTTCATCACCATCGCCGTCGAAAACATGGCCAATGCCATCAAGAAGATTTCGGTGCAGCGCGGCTACGATGTCACCGAATATCTCCTGAACTGCTTCGGTGGCGCCGGTGGCCAGCACGCTTGCCTGGTCGCCGACGCGCTTGGCATGGAAGCCGTGCTGATCCATCCTTTCTCCGGCCTTCTATCAGCCTATGGCATTGGCCTGGCGTCGGTCTTTGCCTCGCGCCAGCAGGCGCTGCTCAAGCCACTTGCCGAGGACTCCAGGACAGAGGTCAGCGGTCTCATCGCAACGTTGAGAAAAGCCGTTATTGCCGAACTCGCCGCGCAAGGCATCGCCGAGGATGCGGTTGCCACCAGGCCCGTGCTGCACATTCGCTATGACGGCACCGATACGACGCTGCCGGTGAATTTCGAAAGCGGCTCGATTTTCCAGGCCAAGCGCGATTTCGAAATCGCCCACAAGACGCAATTCGGCTTCGTCTATGACGACAAGCCCATGATCGTCGAGACGGTCGGCGTCGAAGGCACCGAAATCGCCGAAAACAGCGCCGAAGCCCATGCACCCGCCGGACCTGCGAAGGATAAGATCGGCGCTTCCCAAACCCGGCGCATCTATACGGAAGGCCGATGGCATGAAGCTGGCGTCCACCGTCGCGAAAATCTGCGCCCGTCGGATCGGGTGGCAGGCCCCGCTTTGATCATCGAACCGAACCAGACCATCGTCGTTGAACCGGGCTGGCAGGCTGAAATCACCAACCTCAATCACGTCGTGATCCGCCGAACGGAAAGAAAAGCGCGCACCGCCGCCCTCGGCACCGAAGCCGATCCGGTCATGCTCGAAGTCTTCAACAATCTCTTCATGTCGATCGCCGAGCAGATGGGCGTGACACTGCAGAACACCGCCTACTCCGTCAACATCAAGGAAAGGCTGGATTTTTCCTGTGCCGTCTTCGACCACACCGGGGCGCTGGTCGCCAACGCGCCGCATATGCCGGTGCACCTCGGCTCGATGGATCGCTCGGTCGAAACCATCATCCGGCTGAACTCCGGCGACATCCGTCCTGGCGATGTCTTTGCCCTGAACGCCCCCTATAATGGCGGCACACATCTTCCCGACATCACCGTGGTGACGCCGGTCTTTGACGACGCCCAAAGGAGTATCCTTTTCTGGGCGGCCTCGCGCGGTCATCACGCCGATATCGGCGGCACCGCTCCCGGCTCGATGACACCGCTTGCCACAAGGGTCGACGAGGAAGGTGTGCTGTTCGACAATTTCCGCATCGTTGACCGCGGAAAATTCCGCGAGAAGGAATTGCAGGCGCTGCTGACCGACCACCGTTACCCGGCCCGCAACCCACACCAGAACATTGCCGACCTGAAGGCGCAGATCGCCGCCAACGAGAAAGGCGTCGCCGAACTGCGCAAGATGGTCGCCCATTTCGGCCTCGATGTCGTCAAGGCCTATATGGGCCACGTCCAGGACAATGCCGCCGAGAGCGTGCGGCGGGTGATCGAGCGGTTGCCCGATACGTCGCAATATGAATACCCGACCGACACCGGCCAGGTCATCAAGGTGAAGATATCGGTCGACCGAGAGAAGCGTGAGGCGACCGTCGACTTCACCGGCACGTCGCCAGTGATGAAGAACAACTTCAATGCGCCCGAACCGGTCGCCCGTGCCGCTGTGCTCTACGCCTTCCGCGTCATGGTCGAGGACATGATCCCGATGAATGCCGGCTGCCTCAGGCCGATCAACATCGTCATTCCCGATGGCTGCATGCTGAAGCCCACCTACCCCGCCGCCGTTGTCGCCGGCAATGTCGAGACCTCGCAACATGTCACCAATGCGCTGTTCGGCGCCATGGGCGCGATGGCCAATGCGCAAGGCACGATGAACAACTTGACCTTCGGCAACAAGAAATACCAGTACTACGAGACCATCTGCTCCGGCTCGCCGGCCGGGCACATGAACTCTGGGCGCGGCTTCGCCGGCACCTCCGGCGTCCACACCCACATGACCAATTCGCGCCTCACCGATCCTGAGGTTCTGGAATTGCGTTTTCCGGTGGTGTTGGAGGATTTCCATATCCGCGAAGATTCCGGCGGCAAAGGCAAATGGAACGCCGGCGACGGCACCAGACGCACGATCCGCTTCCTCGAGACGATGGAATGCGCGATCCTGTCATCACACCGCAACCGTCCGCCGCAGGGCCTGGACGGTGGCGGCGACGGCGAGGTCGGCTCGACCAAGGTCCGTCGCAAGGACGGCGCAATCGACGTGCTCAAAGCCTGCGACCAGACCGTGCTCGACGCGGGCGACGCCGTCATCCTGACGACGCCGACGCCGGGCGGGTTCGGAAAGCTGTAAAGAAGGCGTCAACAGACTGTCACCGGCCTGTCATGACCCTGCGCTACCCGCTTGCGCCAAAGCAAATGGGGAATCACTTTGCCATGACGGACGTTTCCGCAGATCTGGTTTTTCGGCGCGGCAAGGAAGTTGGAAAAGCCGTCTACCAGAACCGCCCGCTTTCGAAAGCCGGCATCTCCGAACGGCTGTTCGCCTTCCTCTTCTCCGGCCTCGTCTATCCGCAGATCTGGGAAGACCCGGATGTCGATATGGAGGCCATGCAGCTTGGCGAAGGCCACCGCGTCGTTACCATCGCCTCGGGCGGCTGCAACATCCTGGCTTACCTCACGCGCTCGCCAGCAAGGGTCGACGCGGTCGACCTCAACGCCGCGCACATCGCGCTGAACCGCATGAAGCTGGAGGCGGTGCGCCGCCTGCCCTCGCAGGGCGACCTGTTCCGCTTCTTCGGCGCGGCCGACACAAGCCATAATTCGGAAGCCTACGACCGTTTCATCGCGCCGCATCTCGATCCGGTCAGCCGCCATTACTGGGAGCGCCGCAACTGGCGCGGTATCAGGCGCATCGCCGTCTTCGACCGCAATTTCTACCAGACCGGCCTGCTCGGCCTGTTCATCGCCATGGGCCACCGCACGGCGAAGTTCTTCGGCGTCAACCCGGCCCGCATGATGGAAGCCAGGAATATCGGCGAACAGCGCCGCTTCTTCAACGAGGAATTGGCTCCGGTCTTCGACAAGAAGCTTCTGAAATGGGCGACCTCGCGCAAGGCCTCGCTTTTCGGCCTCGGCATTCCGCCGGCGCAGTACGATTCCCTGATCACATCAGGCGACGGCACCATGGCCAGCGTGCTGAAGGCCCGGCTGGAAAAGCTCGCCTGCGATTTCCCTCTGGAAAACAACTACTTCGCCTGGCAGGCGTTCGCCCGGCGCTATCCGAATCCCGGTGAAGCCGCCCTGCCCGCGTATCTGGAAAAGCAGAACTACGAGACTATTCGCGGCAATATCGACCGCGTCGCCATCCACCACGCCAATCTGATCGAGTTCCTCGCCGCCAAGGATGCCGGCGCGGTCGACCGCTTCATCCTGCTCGACGCACAGGACTGGATGACCGATGATCAGCTCAATGCGCTGTGGTCGGAGATCACCCGCACGGCTTCCGCCGGCGCCCGCGTCATCTTCCGCACCGCCGCCGAGCCCACCCTGCTTCCGGGCCGCGTCTCCACCTCGCTGCTCGACCAGTGGGACTACCAGAGCGAGGCGTCACGTGAATTCTCGGCCCGCGACCGCTCGGCCATCTATGGCGGCTTCCACCTCTATGTGAAGCGCGCGGCATGAGCGCGACGGAGCTGCCGGCCAGCCACGCCGAACTGATGGACGGCGTCTACCGCTGGCAGCGCCACATCTACGACCTGACCCGCAAATACTATCTGCTCGGACGCGACAGGCTTGTCGACGGGCTCGCTGTGCCGGCAGGCGGCACGGTGCTGGAACTTGGCTGCGGCACCGGCCGCAACATCATCCTCGCCGCCCGCCGCTATCCCGATGCGCATTTCTTTGGTCTCGATATTTCGGCCGAAATGCTGGAGACGGCCAGCGCCGCAATTGCCCGCGAGGGCCTGTCCGCGCGCGTCAAGCTGGCAAAGGGCGACGCCACGGATTTCAACGCCGGCGCGCTGTTCGGCCGGGCCGCCTTCGACCGTGTCTTCGTTTCGTACTCGCTGTCGATGATTCCCGGCTGGGAAAAAACGGTGTCGGCCGCGCTCGCCGCCCTTTCGCCCGGCGGCTCGCTGCACATCGTCGATTTCGGCCAACAGGAGGGCCTTCCAGGCTGGTTCCGTTCGCTGCTGCGCGGCTGGCTGAGAAAATTCCACGTCGCGCCACGTGAATCGCTGCGGGACGTCCTTGAATCGGAATCGCAGCGAACCGGCGCAACCTTCCATTTCAGAACGCTTTATCGCGGCTATGCCTGGCTTGCGATTGTCAAGCTCGGCCACTGACATCAGGTAAATTGCCGAGCGGGATGCCATCACCGTTGGCAGCCGGCCCTGATATCCCACCCCGGCGCTTCCAAGGATGCGACCCGGGCCCCCGTCCGAAACAGATTGCAATCTGACCCAAGGAGTGGTACATTATCTCCGCTTGGGAGAAATGCGGAGTGATCGTCAGATTTCGAGACGAATGGCTGCGGGCGTTCTTCGTGGAAGATATCCCTTCCCGCAACATTCCGCCCGATCTGGAAAGCCGGCTATTCCGTAAACTCCAGATGATCGATGACGCGATGACTGATCAGGATTTGCGTGTGCTGCCTAGCAATCATTTCGAGAAGTTGCGTGGCAATCTCGATGGCTTTCATTCAATCCGCGTCAACAATCAGTGGCGGCTGATCTTCCGGTGGGACGGCGGTCGCGGTGAGGCGGCGGATATCTATCTCGACGACCGTAGCTATAAGTGAGGTGACATATGTTGATGACCACGCGCAAGCCAGCAACGGTTGGTGAAATCCTCACGGAAGAATTCATGCAACCGCTCGGCCTGACACAGGCGGCGTTGGCCGAGGCGATGGGTGTTCAGCGCAAGCATGTCAACGAATTGTGCAATGACCGCCGCAACGTGACCGCAGCGACCGCGCTCATTCTGGCTCGGGTGTTTGGCAACAGCCCGGACTTCTGGCTGAACGTGCAGCGTCGTAGCGATCTTTGGCAAGTCATGAATTCGCCCATCGAGCGAGCGCGCGTTGATCGTGCCAAGCCTTTGGCGACAGCAGCGTAGATGACACGACAAATGGGGCGCGGTTTAATGCAGCGCCTTCACCAGCGCTCCTACCATCGCCCGCGGACGGTAGTTGAGCTTGGCCGGCGTCAAGCCGAGCCGCACCACCACCAGTTGCTCCGATGGGATGATGGCGACTGTCTGCCCGTCATGCCCTTCCATCCAATAGGTGTCCTTGGGGAGGCCGGCGGCGACGCCCGCACCTGGGTTTTCCTCATCGCCGGGCGCCTCGATCCACAGCTGGCCCTTGCCGTAGACTTTCGAGCCAGGCGCCGGCTCGCGCATCCAGTCGACGAACCCGGCCGGCAGAACCTGGTTGCCGTTCCACACCCCGCCTTGCAGCAGGAACTGGCCGAAGCGGGCCCAGTCATGCGCCGTGGCATAGAGGTAGGACGAGCCTACGAAAGTGCCCTGCTCGTCAGTTTCGAGCACCGCGCTGTGCATGCCGAGCGGCTGGAACAGCGCCGTGCGAGGCCATGTCAGTGCCTTGGCCTTGTCGCCGATCGCGTCCTGCCATAGCCGCGACAGCATCACCGCCGTGCCGCTCGAATAGGAGAACGCCTTGCCCACATCGCCCGCCAGCGGCTTTGATTCAGCAAAGCCCGCCATGTCGGGTTCGAGATAAAGCATGCGCGTGACGTCGGCGACGTCGCCATAGTCCTCGTTGAACTCCAGCCCGCTCGACATCGCCATCATGTCGGCGAGGCTGATCGCGGTACGGCCATCCGCCTTCCACGGTCCGAACAGGCTCTTGTTGTCGACCGCCATCTTGCCGTCCTTGACCAGCGTGCCGACGATAGCGGCGTTCACCGTCTTGGTCATCGACCAGCCGAGCAGCGGCGTCTTGGCTGAAAAGCCGTCGCCATAGCGTTCGGCGACGACACGGCCGTTCTTGACCACCACGATCGCGCGCATGCCGGTGCCGGCCATCGCGGCATCGCCGATGATCTTCGAGACTTCTGGGTTCTGCGAGGCATCGACCCGCTCGCCCTCGGGCCACAGCGCGTCCTGATCGGTCGGGGATGGCTCGGTGTGGATTGCCGTGCGACGCGCCTTGCCGACATCCCCATCGGGAACCGAAGCGCAGCCCAGCCCTTCGCGCGAGACGGCGACGCTTTTACCGAGGAAGCCGAGCAGTCCGGCGGAGACCGTGCCCCGGTTCTTGTCGACCGAGACCCGCATCAGCCGCAGCAGCGGGTGTCCGGGCGCCTGAACGTCGACGGCAAGCACCTCCTTGGCATCGCGCCCGGCAATGAAGACATTGGAGCAGACGATCTTGGCCGAATAGCCCGAGCCGACACGGATGAGTTCGGGAGGCGCGATATAGAGCCACGCAAACAGCGCGACGACCGCCAGCACGATCAGGCCAAGCAGCCATCTCACGAACTTGACCACGATCCGCATGTGTTGCCTCCCCGGCTTTCGCCCGGCTCTTATGTCATCGATTTGCCGTCATTGCTTCCGCAAAATCGGGTCTCTTGTCGAGCGCCGTCAACGGATTATCAACCATGATCGGCGATCACAGGGAGCGTGTCGCCCGAACTTCGCAACGGTTCTGGGGCAGGGACATGCAAAAAAGGAGATACCAGGCGATGCTGTGGGGCGATCGCCTGGAGGGGGCTCGACCAGTCGGCGGCCGTCAATGCACAGACCCATCAGCGACCGGCTGATTCCGGCTCGGGAGTTGTGATGCGCCGTCTTGCGGCTCTTTTCGTGCTGACGCTGCTTGGCGCCTGCTCGACCGTCGACGATCTGTCGCCATCCGCGTCGAGCGGTTCGACGGTAGCGGTGCGCGCGCCGCGCTTCGCCGATTCCAAGCCGCATGAATGGGACAGCGGCGCACCGTGGAACTATTCCGTCCACGGCACCGACGTCTCCAAATATCAGACCTCGGTCGACTGGCCCGCGGCCAGGGCGAGCGGCATTTCGTTCGCCTTCATCAAGGCGACCGAAGGCGGCGACCGCTTCGACGACTATTTCAGCGAGCACTGGGCGCGCACAAAGGCCGCCGGTGTTCCACGCGCGGCCTATCATTTTTTCTATTTCTGCACGCCGGCGGCCCAGCAGGCGCGCTGGTTCATCCAGAATGTCCCCGTCGATCGGTCCGCCATGCCGCCGGTCCTAGACATGGAATGGAACCCGAACTCGCCGACCTGCAGGCTGCGCCCGGACGCGGCCACGGTGCGCGCGGAGATGACCACCTTTCTCGAGATCGTCGAGCGGCATTACGGCAAGAAGCCGATCATCTACACGTCGGTCGATTTCTTTGACGACAACGAGTTGTCGACCTTCCGCGGCTATCCCTACTGGCTGCGCTCCGTCGCAGGCCATCCGCGCGAGAAGTATGGCGGCCACCCCTTCACCTTCTGGCAATACACCGGAACCGGCATCGTTCCGGGCATGACCGGCAAATCCGACATCAACGTCTTCAACGGCAGCGAAGCCGCCTGGAACAAGTGGCTGCGGCAGAACGCCCGTTGACACCGGTTCAACGGCGCACCGCCGTCAACAAGGGCTGCGGCAGGCATCGTTGACACCTGTTCCGCGGCAGCGGAGGCGACTCTAAGAAGCGGCTACGGCAGAAGAACCGTTGACACCGGGCCTGCCGCCTGCTTTTCGACACTGCCGGCGGCCAAGAGTACAACCGCCGGTATTCCAAGACGACGCGCATCCGCACGGACGCGCCGGGTCGCCTGGAGCCCTGAGCGTCGAAAGGAAGCTGATGCGACTGCGTTCCCAAGCCCTCGCGGCGCTATTGCTGTGCGCCACGGCCTTGCCGGCAATGGCGCAGGAATGCGGCGGCGACTTCGAAACCTGGAAGCAGGCTGTGGCGGCCGAAGCCAAGGCGGCTGGTGTCGGCGCTGTCGGCCTCGACGCGCTGGAGGATGCCGCCTTCGACCCGAGGGCGCTGGCGCGAGACCGCGCCCAGGGTGTCTTCACCCAGACCTTCATCGAATTCTCCAACCGCATGATCTCGGCCTACCGGCTGAAGCAAGGTGCGGCGAACATGAAGAAATACGCCGGTATCTTTGCTCGCGCCGACCAGCAGTTCGGCGTTCAGGCGCCTGTCATCACTGCCTTCTGGGCACTGGAAACCGATTTCGGCGCCGTGCAGGGCGATTTCCACACGCTGAGCGCGCTGGTGACGCTGTCGCATGATTGCCGCCGCCCGCAGCTGTTCCGGCAGCAACTCGTGCCGCTTCTGGAATTGATCGATCGCGGTGTGCTGCCGGCCGACGTCAAGGGCGCGTGGGCAGGCGAAATCGGTCAGACGCAGATCCTGCCTTCGGACTATCTTGCCCGTGGCGTTGATGGCGACGGTGACGGCAAGATCGACCTGCGCAACAGCGTGCCCGACGTGATCATGACCACGGGCAACAAGGTGCTGTCGCGCGGCTGGAAGCGCGACGAACCCTGGATCCAGGAAGTCCGTGTTCCCGAAGACATGCCCTGGGACCAGACCGGGCGCACCAACAAATTGCCGCTGACGCAGTGGGCGCAGTGGGGCGTCACCAATCCCGACGGCTCGCCGCTGGTCGACAAGGGCCTCAAGGCCGGACTGGCGCTGCCCATGGGCCGCAAGGGTCCCGCCTTCCTCACCTATGACAATTTCGACGTCTATCTCGAATGGAACCAGTCCTTCACCTATGCGCTGACGGCAGCCAACCTCGCCGCACGGCTGGCGGGCGCGCCGCCGATCGATCCGCGCAATCCCGAGCCGGGCCTCAACAACGAGCAGATGAAGGCGTTGCAGACCAAGCTCGAAGCCAGGGGCTACGATGTCGGCACGGTCGACGGCATTCTGGGCACCAACACGCGCGAAGCAATCCGCAAGGAGCAGACGCGGCTGGGCCTGCCCGTTGACGGCTGGCCGACGCCGGAGCTGCTGGGGAAATTATAAGGCAGTAGGCAGTAGAAGTTACTCGAAACCGGTGACCGCCACCCCTATTGCCAACTGCCTATTGCCTATTCCCTAATCCGCCATCGTCTCCAAACTTGCAAACCCTTCCGGCGCATCGCCCTCGTCGAAGGGTGTCGCCACCTCGACGAAGGTGTCGGGATAAAAGCCGTTGAAGCGGGTCCTCAGCGACAGCGAATAGGCGCCGATGTGGCCGATCTCGATCCAGTCGCCGGTGTCGACCGTTTCAGGCAGCCAGAACGGCCTGGACAGGATGTCGACGGAATCGCAGGTCGCGCCGCAGACCTTGAACGGCACGATGTTCTTTTCGGCGCCATTGCGGGTCCGGATCGCCGGATCGGGAATGAAGCGCGCCGGCAGCGTGATCTTGCCGGTCCAGGAATCCGACAGCGACGCCCAAATGCCGTCATTGATGTAGAGCCGCTTGCCCTTGCGCAGGAGCACGCGCACGATCAGCGACAGGCAGCGCGCCACGATCACCCTGCCCGGCTCCGCCACCAGCGGCATCTGGTCGAACTGGTATTCCTTCATGTCGCCGGACAGCCGCGACATGATCTGGCCGAGAGACGGCATCTCGATCTGCTTGCGGTTGGGGTCATGCCCGTATTCAGCCGGAAAGCCGCCGCCGACATCGAGCCCGGCGAGGTCGAAGGTCAGCCGGTTGCGCACCCAGTCGGCCGAGGCCAGCGCCCGCTCATAGGTGTCGGGGTCCTCGATCTGACTGCCGACATGGAAACACAGGCCGACCTTGTAGCCGGTGCGGTTCAGCCGCTCGGCGAGTTCCACGGCATAAGCTGGCCCGGCGCCAAACTTCTTCGACAGCTCGTAGGCCGCATGGCCCTTGGTCTGCACCCGCACGAAAACACTGATCGCGCCGGGGTCGATGTCGAGCGCCCGCACCACCCGTGTCAGCTTGGTGATCTCGTCCTCATGGTCGAGCGAAATGACGCGTATGCCGTATTTCTCCAGCGCCAGCTTGATGTCCGACTGCGCCTTGACCGGATGCATGTAGAGCATCTCGGCATCGGGAGAGACGGCGCGCACGGCGGCGAACTCGCCGGGCGAAGCGACGTCGAAAGCGGTGACGCCGGCATCGACCAGCGTCTTCAGTACGATCTGCTCGCCATTTGTCTTGACCGCATAGGCGGTCTTGCCGGGGAACATGCCCATGAACTGCCTGGCATCGGCCTTGAGCACCTGCGGGCGGAAGCAATAGACAGGATCGTCGGGGCGAAGCGCCAGAGCCGCTTCGCGTGCATTCTCGAATCGCTGCATTGACGAATCCTCGACTTCGGCTGTGCACAATTAATCCAAGCTAGCGGCTAATGAAAACAATTCTGTGTCTCGTGCGCTTGGCGCCGTGGCGCTAGATCCTTTTGGCGGCGATGTTTGCCATTGATCAGGTTTCGGGTGGCGCTTGTCGCCGAACCCGATATGGCTTCTGCCTGGCTGACTGGCTCTCAGGCCGGCTTGGGGAGGACCGATTCACATGGCGATAGCCGCGACTTCAGCGCCGCGCGGGCCGATGGCCCTCAAGGACTGGGGGCAATTGCTGCTGCTCGGCGCGATCTGGGGCGGCTCCTTCTTCTTCGCCCGCATCGCGGTGGCGGAGCTTCACCCACTGGTGCTGGTGCTGTTTCGCGTCGCCATCGCGGCAATCGCGCTGCAGCTCTATCTCGGCCTGCGCGGCCCCTCCTTCCGCCTCGCCCTTCCCCATGCCGGCATGTTCTTCCTGCTGGCCTTCACCAACAACGTCGTGCCCTTCTCGCTGATCTTCGCCGGCCAGACAGAGCTTGGCGCCGGTGTCGCCTCCGTGCTCAACGCAACGACGCCGTTCTGGACGCTGATCCTTGCCAACGCGATGACATCGGACGAAAAGCTCTCCTGGAACAAACTGGCCGGCATTGGTCTCGGCGTCGCGGGCACCGCGGTCATGATCGGTCCCGGCCTGCTTGCTGAGCTTGGCGGCCCGGTCTGGGCCAAATTCGCCCTGATCGGCGCATCACTGTCCTATGCCGTTGCGCTGATGGTCGCCCGCCGTTTCAAGGGCGTGCCCTCGCCGGTCCTTGCTGCCGGGCAGATGACCGCTTCGACCATCATCATGATCCCGATCGTGCTCTTCACCCACGGGCCGGCCGGCCTGTTCTCGGCCTCGCCCCCGGTCTGGGCGGCGGTGCTGGCGCTGGCGCTCTTGTCCACCGCCTTCGCTTATATCCTCTATTTCAATCTCGTCGCCTCGGCCGGCGCCACCAACGCCTCGCTGGTGACGCTGGTCGTTCCGGCCAGCGCCCTGCTGCTCGGATTCCTGTTTCTGGGCGAACGGCTGGAACTGTTCGAAATCGGGGGCGTGGTGCTGATCGCACTCGGCCTGATCACCATCGACGGGCGGGTGTTTGGAAGACGGTAGCGCTGCCACGACACAATGGCGACACGCCGCCGCCATAATTTATTCACAGGTCTCTAGCGGGTTTTTGCCTAGAGGTTTCAACATCTAACGGCAAAAACGAGTCGCAAACTTTGCATTCATGTCGCAATGCAGCACATTTTCCGCTTGCCTGTGGCACAAATGACCCTAGACTCCGGGCATAGCTCTTTAAGAGGAGGCTATGTCATGGGACTTACGAGGCCAATCAACGCATTGATGATTTGTGCTGCGTTTGCTTTCATCGGCGCCCTCATTATGGGCGTCCTTCCCTGAACCCGCCAAGACGGGGAAGACCAGCACCAGATAGTTCAAACAATTCAAAAGGCCGGGTTTTTACCCGGCCTTTTGCTGTTCAGCAGTGCCTTATGCCGCGGCCGAGCCGGCCACCTCCGCCTCGTGCGAGCGGATGCCGATCATATGGCAGATGGCAAAGACAAGGTCGGCGCGGTTCATCGTGTAGAAGTGGAAGTCGCCCACCCCGCGCTCGACCAGATCCAGCACCTGTTCGGCCGCCACTGCCGATGCCACCAGCGCATGCGTCTGCGGGTCGTTCTGCAGGCCGTCGAAGCGCTCGGCCAGCCATGCCGGCACCAGCGCGCCGCAACGCGCAGAGAAATTGGCGACCTGGGTGAAATTGTGCACCGGCAGGATTCCGGGCACGATGGGAATGTAGATGCCGGCGCGGCGCGCGCGCTCGACATAACGCTCGTAGAGATCGTTGTCGAAGAAGAACTGGGTGATCGCCCGCGTCGCGCCATTGTCGGCCTTGCGCTTCAGCATGTCGATGTCGGTGGCGAAATCGGGGCTTTCCGGATGCTTCTCGGGATAGGCCGAAACCGAGATGTCGAAATCGCCGGCATCCCTGAGCGCCCCCACCAGTTCAGCGCCATTGGCGTAGCCGTCCGGATGCGGGCGGTAGGCGGTGCCGACACCCGCGGCCGGATCGCCGCGCAAGGCGACGAAGCGTTTCACGCCCATATCGGCAAACTCCTGGATCACCCCGTCGACCTGATGGCGGGCGGCGTCGACGCAGGTCATGTGCGCCGCTGGCGTCAAGCTGGTCTCCTTCAGGATGCGGTCGATCGTGCGCGCCGTCCGCTCGCGCGTCGAGCCGCCGGCGCCATAGGTCACCGAGACGAATTTCGGCTTCAGCGGCTCCAGCCTTGTCACCGTGTCCCAGAGCCTCGCCTCCATCTCGTCGGTCTTCGGCGGGAAGAATTCGAACGAAACCCGGACCTTGTGGCCAATGTCGGGCCGGCGGGAAAAACGGAACTGGTTCATTACGCGATTTCCCCTATCGAGCTCACTCTGGTCTGCTGGCTGGCGTTGGCGGGGTCGGCGATCAGCAGGCGCCGGTCGCGGCCAAGCCAGAGCTTGACGGTGAGTCTGGCTTCGTTGCCGCCGCGCGGTTCGAACTCCTGGGCATCCTCGAGATCCAGGCCGGCCTCGGCGAACCACTCGCCGATCTGCCGGTCGGAAAAGCCAAGGCGCATATGCGCGTGCTCGTCACGCAGGAATTCCAGCGTGTGCGGCGCGAAGTCGACGATGACCAGCCGGCCGGCCGGGCGCAGAAGCCGCGCCGCCTCATGGATGGCGCGGGCCGGATCGTCGAGATAGTGCAGCACCTGGTGGATGGTGACGAGATCGAAGGCATCGCGCTCGACCGGCGGCGAGAAGATATCGCCCTGCCGCACCTGCGCATTCGAAACACCGGCCTTGTCGAGATTGGCGCGCGCCACGGTCAGCATCTCGCGCGACATGTCGATGCCGACACCGCGCCGGTAGAGCGGCGAGAAGATTTCGAGCAGCCGGCCTGTGCCGGTGCCCAGGTCCAGCATCGACTGGAACGGCCGCTTGCCGACCAGTTTCAGCATCGCGGTCTCGACGGCACGGTCCGGCACATGCAGCGAGCGGATATGGTCCCAACTCGCGGCATTCACCGAAAAATACTCCGCCGCCCGGTCCTGCCGCTTGCGCTTGACCGAGGACAGGCGCTCGAGATCGCGCTCGACCTGCGGATCGGCGCCGCGAATGCTGGAAACCAGGCTCAGCACGAAATCGCGCGCCGAATCGGCATCCGACAGGCGGAAGAAGGCCCACGATCCCTCCTGGTAGCGGCCGATCAACCCGGCTTCCAGCAACAGTTTCAGGTGCCGCGACACACGCGGCTGCGACTGGCCGAGAATTTCGGTAAGATCGGAAACGGTGAGGTCGCCGCGCGACAGCAGCGCCAGTATGCGCAGGCGGCTCGATTCGGCCGCCGCTTTCAACGTATCCACCATCGTATCGAGCGAGACATGCATCAGCGTATTCTCTTTGAAAAAGATATAAACATATGTTTATGTCGATTTTCGAAGCCTTGCAAGAGCTATGTCGCTTCCAGGCCAGAAAATGCCGCATGCGTGATTTCCGGGTGCATATCGTCCAGAAATGTGTTGCGGTCTTTGGATCATGACTTGCACCAACGCAGGGATCGACAGAATGACCGGGCCGCGTGAAATGTTCGAGTCGCGCGAAGGCGAGATCAGGCTGGAGCAGGATCCGGCAACGATGCCCGCGGATGGCGGCGTCGTTTTCATTGGCCGTATCGCCTCGCCATGGACGACACGGGAAAGCTGCCCGAAAAACATGCGCGCGGCGCGCGAGACCGGACAACCCGCGGTGCTGACCATCGATGCGCCCTACCGCGATGGCCTGCGCGGACTGGAACGAGCCAGCCATGTCATTGTCCTGTCCTGGCTGCATCACGCGCCGCGGAATCTGATCGTGCAGAAACCCCGCCATGCTGCTGAAGCAAAAGGCGTATTCGGCCTGCGATCCCCTGCCCGGCCGAACCCGATCGGCCTGCATGTGGCCAGGCTCGTCGGGTTGGACATCGCCGCCGGGAGCGTCGGCCTCGACGCCATCGACGTGCTCGACGGCACGCCGGTCATCGACATCAAGCCTTACTTCGCCTCGACCGACGCCATGGCAGAGGCGACGGTCGAAGGACGTGATGAACGATGACAGCGCCGACCGGCCGCCGCCGCGCCATCGCCAAGGCGCTGACCGCGCTTCTGCCGCTGGCGCCTTATGCCGACATGGAGAAGATCCGCGCCGACGCCGGCTCGGTGCACATGAAGACCTTGCCGCCGACGATCGCCGTCTGGCTGGCGACCATTGCCCATATCCGCCACAGCCATACCGACTACGAAAAACTGCTGACCGAGGGCTACGACCGCGACTCGGCCCGTTTCTTCGTCATCGAGCAGACCAACATCATGCTTACGCGCTGGCGCGCGACCCGCTTGCTCGACGCCGACGAGGAGGATGAGTAGGGCTTGGTCCCCTATCGCCGCGTCGGCACGACGATTGCATTTGTAAGGCTGGCCGTCCGCCTGGCCGACCCAGGCCCAGGACAGGTTTCCCTTGTAAACCCTGATCCTGATAGAGGACGAACAGCGCCGGATGGCTGGCCCTATGCCTTCCGACTGGGGCCGCTAGGCTGGTGGTCCGCCTTGTGCGAGAGGAGGCCTCGATGAGCCAGACAACGAAGATGCGGGATACACGGCAACTGCCCGCTGTCTCCGATCGGCATATCGACCCGCATGCCTATCCCGACGGCATCGCCTTCCTCGACGGCCAGTACCTGCCGATGTCGCAAGCCAAGATTTCGGTACTGGACTGGGGGTTCCTGCATTCCGACGCCACCTACGATACCGTGCATGTCTGGAACGGCGGTTTCTTCCGTCTCGACCAACATCTCGACCGCTTCTTCGCAGGGCTGGAAAAACTGCGCATGACCATCCCGTTCGATCGCGACGGCGTGAGCGAAATCCTGCACGATTGCGTCGCGCTGTCTGGTCATCGCGCTGCCTATGTCGAAATGCTGTGCACGCGTGGCGCCTCGCCGACCTTCAGCCGCGACCCGCGCCAGGCGGTCAACCGCTTCATGGCCTTCGCCGTGCCATTCGGCTCGGTCGCCAATGCCGAGCAGTTGCAGCGCGGCCTGCGTGTCGCCATCAGCGACAAGGTGCGCATCCCGCCGGCCTCGATCGACCCGGCGATCAAGAACTACCACTGGCTCGACCTGGTGCGCGGCCTCTACGACGCCTATGATCGCGGCGCCGAGACCGCCCTCATCCTCGATTTCAACGGCAATGTCGCCGAAGGCCCCGGCTTCAACGTGTTCTGCGTCAAGGACGGCAAACTGTCGACGCCGGCCGTCGGCGTGCTGCCCGGCATCACCCGCCGCACCGCCTTTGATCTCTGCAGCGAGGAAGGGCTCACCGCAGAGGCCGCCGATGTCAGCGTCGCCGCGCTCAAGGCGGCCGACGAGGTCTTCATCACCTCGACCGCTGGCGGCATCATGCCGGTGACGGAGATTGACGGCGCGGCGGTCGCCGGCGGCAAGGTCGGGCCGGTCACCAGCCGGCTGATGACCCTCTATTGGCAAAAGCACGACGATCCAGCATGGTCGAGCCCGGTGCGCTATCCCTGATCAACCGGGCAGCCTGGTCAAAAGATTTCGCCTCGCCTCTGGAAAATCGCGGAATAGGCCGTATATGCCAGAAAGCGGAGAAGCCTCCGTTTTTCACCAGAAATCACGCCCGCACGGGCAAGGATTCCACATCATGACAAACAAGGTTTGGTTCATCACCGGATCGTCGAAGGGCTTTGGCCGCGTCTGGGCCGAGGTCGCGTTGGCGCGCGGCGACCGCGTCGCCGCAACCGCCCGTGACGTCGGCATGCTCGCCGATCTCGTCGCGAAATATGGCGACAACATTGCCGCGATAAAGCTCGACGTCACCGACAAGAAAGCCGTCGATGCGGCAATTGCCGAGGCGCACAAGCGCTTTGGCCGGCTCGACGTCGTCATCAACAATGCCGGCTACGGTCATTTTGGCGCCATCGAGGAAGTGAGCGAACAGGAAGCCCGCGATCAGATCGAAACCAATGTGTTCGGCGCGCTCTGGGTCACCCAGGCCGCGCTGCCGATCATGCGGGCGCAGCGGTCCGGTCACATCATCCAGATCTCGTCCATCGGCGGCGTCAATGCCTTTGCCTCGCTCGGCCTCTACCATGCTTCGAAATGGGCGTTGGAAGCCTTGAGCCAATCGCTCAGCCTCGAGGTCGCGGAATTTGGCATCCACGTGACGCTGGTCGAACCGGGCGGCTTCTCCACCGACTGGGCCGGCCCGTCGGCCAAGGTCTCCAAAGCGATCGAGGCCTATGCGCCTGCTCGCGCCGCCATGGCGGAACGCCGCAGCCGCGCCGTGGCCGGCGATCCCGAGGCCACCGGACCGGCGATGCTGGCGATTGTCGATGCCGCCGAACCGCCACTGCGTGTGTTCTTCGGCGACGGCGGCCTGCCGATGACCCGCCAGGAATACGCCAACCGCATCGCCACCTGGGAAAAGTGGGACCACGTCTCCGTCATGGCGCAAGGCGCCAACAAGAACCGCAAGAGCTAAGGCCCGGCGTCTTGCTACGCCGCTCCACCCGCGGCGTAGCCCCCGCCCTCGGCCTGAGAAGAGCGTGCGGCTAAGCCCGATAGATCCACTGCTCGGGCACCCGCACCGAAATCTCCTCGCCGGCCTTGATGGTACCAGGCTTCTCAACCCAGGCGACGACGCTACGCAGCCGCTTGGCCGCCTTTGGAAACAACAGCGCACCGGCTTCAACGTCGGCCATCCCGACGTTTTCAGCGATCGATCGGCCGGCGATGCGGCACGGTCCGTTCTGCGCATCCACCTTGAGGGTCACGCCGCCCTTGAAGAACAGCAGCGTGCCAGCCGGCAGCATCGACAGATGCGGCACACCTTCGATCACCAGATTGGCGCCGATCCATTCCGGCTTGATTTCGGCCAGCCCCATCCGTTCGGCGACGATGGCCAGTTCATCCACGGCGACGATCGACAGCTGCCGTTCGTTGCGCATTTCGGTGCCGCGTGGATACCAGGGTTCGCGCCCGCCCGAGCGTCGCGTTGGCCCGGCGTGGAAATCGCCCGAAATGCCGTCGAAGCCCAACCGCAATTCCTCCGCCGGACGCGTCTGGAAATGATCCGCCGGCGCGACATAGAGCGCCGCCGCGCGGGCGGAAAACTTCTTCGCCGGGATGATTTCGACCGGCTTCTCGGTCTCGGGGAAGAGATCTAGCATGGTGTTCCGTCCTTTCGTCATCCGGGAATTATCCGGGCACCCTTCCATGCGTCCAGTCGAAAGTGCTGATCGTCCGATCAATGTCATCGATGCGGTTGCGATCACGCGTTTCTTACCTGCCGTCGATCGCAGGCGGGATTGCCGCCATGCCGTGCCGGCCCCATGGTGACGCGCGGACAGGTCTGCGGAGGTTACCATG
Source organism: Mesorhizobium sp. B2-4-17 (assembly GCF_006441275.1). Lineage (NCBI taxonomy): Bacteria > Pseudomonadati > Pseudomonadota > Alphaproteobacteria > Hyphomicrobiales > Phyllobacteriaceae > Mesorhizobium > Mesorhizobium sp. B2-4-17. Next base: position 23,118 of record NZ_VFUX01000034.1, read on the forward strand.
CGTCCCGGAACGGTAATCGTGCTGCTTTGGCTGATCTGGGTGGTGTCGTGGGCGGCTGCCGCCTTCTGGGCGGATCCGGTCGCCAAACGTGCCGACCTTGGGTCGGAGATGCGCTACCGGATGGTGATGGTGTTTGGCGCGGTCCTGTTCCTGCTCCCGGCACACAATTATTACGGGCGCCTGCGGCTGTGGGTTCCCGACCTTGCCGTGGCCTGGATATGCGTTGTGCTGATCGCTGTCGGCTTCGGCTTCTCGTGGTGGGCAAGGCTGCATCTTGGCCGTCTCTGGTCGGGCAATGTCACCGCCAAGGCAGGGCACCGTGTCGTCGACAGCGGCCCCTACGGCCTCGTTCGCCATCCGATCTACACAGGATTGCTTTTGGCGATCCTCGCCACCATGGCGGCAAAAGGAACTGTCTGGGGCATTGCCGGCGCGCTCCTGCTCATCATCGGCATCGTCATGAAGGCAAAGATCGAGGAGCGTTTCCTGCGCAGCGAACTCGGAACCGCCTATGACGACTATGCCAGGCGTGTGCCGATGCTGGTGCCGTTCGCTCCCGCCTGACGCGCGGCCGGAGCACCCCGCAAGTCAGAGCATCCTCAGCAACGCGCCGCCTATCGAATACCCCGCGCCAAAAGCGCAGATCAGGCCGAAATCGCCGGGCTTCATGTCGGCATGGTTTTCCGACAGCGCGACGATGGCGCCGGCGCCCGCCGTGTTGCCGAGTCGCTCCAGCACCATCGGCGCGCGGTCGTGGCCGACTTCGTGGCCGAACGCCAGCTTCAGGATCATCGCGTTCATGCGCGCATTGGCCTGGTGCAGCCAGAAGCGGCGGACGGCCTGCGGCGTCAGTCCATGTTCGGCCAGGAATTCGACGATGAATTTGTGCCCGGCGACGGTGACTTCCTTGAACACCTTGTTGCCGACCTGCTTGATGAGATTGCCCTCCAGGTTGATCATATAGGGATCGTCCTGGGCCGTGCGGGTGTGGTAGCCCAGATTGGTGCGGATGTTGTTCGACATCTGCGTCCAGATACGCGTGTCGAGCACCTCGAAACGTTCCGGCCGCTTTTCGCCCAAAGCGAGCCCTTCCACCACCATAGTCACCGAAGCGTCGCCGAAGATGAAATGCGTCTGCCGGTCGCGGAAATTGAGATGGCCGGTAATGATCTCGGGCGTGGTGACCAGAATGCGCTTGTGCGCGCCCGAGCGCACCAGGTTGACCGCCATGTGCAATGCCGCCGCCGCCGACGAACAGCCAAGCCCCATATCGAAACCGGCCCCTTTGGTGCCCAATGCCTCCTGCATTTCAATGGCGATGGCCGGATATGGCCTTTGCTGATGCGAGGACGAGCAGATCACCAGATCTATCTCCGACGGGTCGATGCCGGCATGGGCGATCGCCTTCCTGGCCGAAGCGATGCCGAACTCGGCCTGCAGCGACAGGACGTCATCCGGCCGTGCCGGAATGCGCGGTGCCATGCGGGTCGGGTCGAGAATGCCTTCGCGTTCGATCACATGGCGGCTGCGCACGCCCGAAGCATGGACGATGAAGTCGGCGTCCGACTTCTGCAGCAGCGTTCCGCCTGTGGCCTGGCGCCGCTCATTCTCGGTGTCGACCCAGCTGTTGAAGCTTTCGACCAGCTCTTCATTGGTGATGACAGGTTGAGGAATTTCAGCGCCGATGCCGCTGATGATGACGCGATGCATATTTCAGTCCGTCCCATCCGCAGGCCTTGCGGCTTCATGTGAGCGCCGAAACGCCTCGGCGCAACACTTTTCTCACTTCGCCGGTTTACGCCGGCTTAAACCAAAGATTTACGCCCACGTAAACCTGACTTTCACCAGGCGTACAGGTTGAGAACAGGAGCGGCGCGTAGTTCTCGTACCTGAGCAGTGGAAGCGCCGGAGGCCGCCGTTTGCAGGCGAGCGTCATACGAATCTCGACATACCCTATCCGGCCCGTTTGGCGACAATGAAAATCCGCGGGAAACGCAGCAGCACCTTGCCGTTCGCGGTTTCGGGATAGGCCTTGGCGATCCTTGCCGTGTAGCTGTCGAGGAACAGCTTGCGCTCGTGCTCGTCAAGCGGATCGAGGACCGGCTTCAGCCCGGTTGCCTTCACCCACTCGACGATCGCCTCGGCATCGGCCAGCGGATGGTTGTAGATGGTATGCCAGATGTCGACCCTGTCGCTGAGCGGTGACAACAAGTCGTAATAGAACGATACTGGAGGCAGCGGCGCGCGCGCCGCCCCCTTCATCTTGGCGGCAAACGGCATTTCGGCGGCGGTCTCGCGCATCAGGCGGTGAGAGTCCTCGCCCATATTGTCCGGCATTTGGACGGCAAGCGCGCCACCGGGAGCAAGAAAGCCCATCAGCCGCTGGAAAACCGCAGGATGTTCCGGCAGCCACTGGAACACCGCATTGGCGAAGATCACATTGACCGGCTCGGCCGGTTGCCATGTGGAGGCGTCCGCCAGATCGAAACTCACGCCGGGCAGCCGCGCCCTCGCCTTTTCGATCATGTCGGGGGAGGTATCGAAACCGCTGACCTCGGCATTCGGCCAGCGCTCGACCAGAAGCTCGGTTGAATTGCCCGGCCCGCAGCCGATGTCGACGACGCGGCGTGGGAAATCGACCGGCACCTGGGCCGCGAGATCACGCGCCGGCCGCGTACGTTCGTCCTCGAATTTCAGATATTGGGCGGCGGACCAGTCGGGCTTGGACATATTCAACCTCTCAGTTACCCCCAATGTGAGCTCGTAGTGCATATGTCGAAAACCGCACAATGAGCCAGACATACCGGCACGAATCGTGCCAGTCTTGACAGAAGCAGAAAGTTCCTCTTTTGTTCTCGGTACATTTCTTAGGGGGCTACGGTGAACGCCGAAGCGATGAATGCAGCCATCGATTTGGCAAAGAAAACGGCCGGCAAGCGCTTTCATACCGTGCTGGCCGATCCGCCGTGGCGTTTTACAAACCGCACTGGAAAAGTTGCCCCGGAGCATCGTCGGCTAGCTCGTTACGAGACTATGACAACCGGCGATATATGCGCGCTCCCGGTGGCAGAACTGACTTTGCAGCCGGCGCATCTTTATCTTTGGGTTCCGAACGCGCTTTTGCCGGATGGCCTACAAGTTATGCGCGCCTGGGGGTTCGAATACAAATCGAACATCGTCTGGCATAAGGTTCGCAAGGACGGGGGGTCTGACGGCCGAGGTGTCGGGTTTTACTTCCGCAACGTCACGGAGCTTCTGCTGTTTGGTGTTCGCGGTAAGAATGCGCGTACGGAAGCTCCCGGGCGCAGCCAGGTTAATTATCTGTCGTCGCGCAAACGAGAGCATTCGCGCAAGCCCGACGAGCAGTACGAACTGATAGAACGCTGCTCAAAAGGCCCATACCTTGAGCTTTTTGCCCGTGGCACAAGGCCTCGATGGACCTATTGGGGCAACCAAGCGGACGAGGACTACAAGCCGACTTGGAAGACATATGCCTACAATTCGGCAGCGGACGCGGCAGAGTGAGCAAACTGCCCAAAGTTGATCTATTGCCAGGGTGGGATTGCTACGATTGGCGCAATGCCCGAACAATCCTACAATACGGCCACCCCAGCGAATGGTCAGACATTATCGAGGTGCTCACGGCCTCGCGCCTGCCGCACAGCGCCATCGCGGCCAAGGGCGGAAGCAAAACCGAACTGGCAACGGCGATCGACTCGGAATTCTATAAACGCGGTTGGCTCGAAAAGAAATTCGAGACCAAGATCGTCGTCGATAAAGTCGAGAGCGAAAGCCCGACCCATAAGGTGGATTGCTTCAAAGGAAAGATCGCACTGGAGGTCGAATGGAACAACAAGGATCCATTCTACGACCGCGATCTCAACAACTTCCGCCTGCTCTACGACCTCAGGGTTGCCGATGTTGGTGTGGTTGTCACACGCTCCACCGAATTACAGCAGTGGCTGCATCGCCACCGAGTGGAGTTTGGCCGGGACTCCAGCACTTTTGGCGGCTCAACCACCCACTACGACAAGTTAGAGCCACGTATTCTTGGTGGCGGTGCTGGCGGCTGTCCACTTCTTATATTTGCAATGACGCCTACAATCTATATTGACGATAGGTAATACACATGGCTGAATTACAGCATAGTCAGATACGGCAGAAATTGCAGGAACAGGTCATCCCGCACCTGGACGCGAGCGATATTAAAGATGGCCCAGGAAAGGCCGACCATCTTCTATCGAGAGCAATAGCTGCCGTTTGCATCAGAATTCTAGCAGACGCAGAAATAGAGGCAGCAAGCCAAGCTGTCGTTGACGGCGCCAATGACAACGGAATTGACGCGATTTACTATGATCCAACTACAGCCACATTAATTCTCGTCCAATCAAAATGGAACAATTCTCACGGCGGCTCGATTGATTCTGCAGGGGTTTTGAAATTTGTTCAAGGAGCCCGCGATCTCATCTCTCAAAAAAAAGACCGCTTCAATGAAAAAGTGCAGGATCGATGGGCAACCATTGAGGACGCGCTTGGTCGGGTAAACAGCGTCGTTTTAGTTCTTGGATATTCAGGGTCCGGCCCTCTGGACAGTTTTGTGAGCCATAGCCTTCAGGAATTCGTTGACTCTCAAAACGACACAGGAGACATGTTCTCATTCGAAGTTATCTCGCAGAAGCAACTCTTCCAGTACTTCGTCCACGAAGCAGCACCACCGCAAATCGACCTCACCGTCCGCCTTTCACACTACGGGCTAGTCGAGACTCCATTGCAAGCTGTTTACGGGCAAGTATCAGCCAACGATGTTGCGGATTGGTACCGAAAATACGGAAATAACCTCTTTGCACAAAACATTCGAAACTTTCTAGGTCTAAAGTCCGAAGTTAACACCGCCATAGCCAAGAGCCTCGTCGAAGCGCCAGCAAACTTCTGGTATTTTAACAACGGTCTGACAATTCTTGCAGAAAAAATGAAAAAGCAGGCAATCGGCGGTGCAGATCGTTCGGTCGGTATCTTCGACTGCTCTGGGGTCACAGTTGTAAATGGCGCCCAGACGGTCGGCACGATCGGCCGGACCTTAGTGGGAGGATCCGAAGCTGCCCTTCAGGCGAGAATCATTATCGTCGATGACCCCAACTCGCTCATGGGACAGCTTATAACACGCGCTTCCAATACCCAAAATCGGATTGACGCAAGAAATTTTGTGGCTTTGGACCCTCAACAAGAACGTATCAGAACGGAGTTGTTGGTCAGCGGCGTGAATTATGAATATCGAGAGGGCGAGACACCAGTTGAGAGCGCAGATGGATTTGACTTCATAGAAGGTATCATCGCGCTTGCTTGCGCTAGTGGCGAAATTTCTTATGTAGCGTTGGCTAAGGGTTACGTTGGCGGGCTTTACGCTGACATCAACGAAACGCCATATAAGGCACTGTTTAATGCAGGGACGTCATCTAAGCGACTTTGGTCCCTTGTACTTCTCGGACGCCGAATAGATACTTATTTGAGAAAGAACCATGATCAGTCGTCCCCCACCGTTAGAGGAACGGTAGTTCATGGAAACAGATTCCTGATGCACTGCATTCTAAAAGATCTTGAAAAAATACACCCGCACGATGGCGGGAGCACTTTCACCGACCAAGAAGTTGAGTCATCGGCGTCATCAATGCTCAACAAGATTGATACGGTTGTCCAAGCCGACTATTCCGACGCCTATCTTGCGAGACTTTTCAAAAATGTTTCCAAATGCACGGCGATAAAGGCTAAGGTACTCTAATCTTTATATCTACCGCGTCAGCCGCTTGTGCGTCATGCGGTGCGGGGCTGCCGCTTCGGCGCCGAGGCGGCGCAGCTTGTCCTTTTCATATTCCTCGAAGTTGCCTTCGAACCATTCGACATGCGCGTCGCCCTCGAAGGCGAGCATATGGGTGGCCATGCGGTCGAGGAACATGCGATCGTGGCTGATGATGACCGCGCAGCCGGCATAGGCTTCCAGCGCGTCTTCCAGCGCGCTCAGCGTTTCGGTGTCGAGATCGTTGGTCGGTTCGTCGAGCAGCAGCACATTGCCGCCGGTCTTGAGCATCTTTGCCAGGTGCACGCGGTTGCGCTGGCCGCCCGAGAGATTGCCGACCTTCTGCTGCTGGTCGCCGCCGCGGAAGTTGAAGGACGAGCAGTAGGCGCGGCTGTTGACCTCGTGCTTGCCGAGCTTGATGACTTCGGCGCCGCCGGAGATTTCTTCCCACACCGTCTTGTTCGGATCGAGCGCGTCGCGGCTCTGGTCGACATAGCCGAGCTTGACCGTCTCGCCGATGCGGACCGAGCCCGCGTCCGGCTTCTCCTGGCCGGTGAACGTCTTGAACAGCGTCGTCTTGCCGGCGCCGTTCGGGCCGATGACGCCGACGATGCCGCCCGGCGGCAGCCTGAACGACAGGTTCTCGATCAGAAGCTCGTCGCCGAAGCCCTTGCTGAGGTTCTCGACCTCGATGACGACATTGCCCAGCCGCTCGCTCGACGGGATGACGATCTGCGTGTCGGTGGGCTTGCGGTTCTGCGACTGCTCGACCAGTTCCTCATAGGCCTTGATACGCGCCTTCGACTTGGTCTGGCGCGCCTTTGGCGAGGACTGGATCCATTCGCGTTCGCGCCAGATCGACTTCTGTCGGGCGTCGTCCTCGCGGCCTTCCTGGATCAGGCGCTTGGCCTTGGCGTCTAGATATCTGGTGTAGTTGCCCTCGTACGGAATGCCGCGACCACGATCGAGTTCGAGGATCCAGCCGGTGACATTGTCGAGGAAGTAGCGATCGTGGGTGATGATCAGCACCGAGCCCGGATAGTCGCGCAGGTGCTTTTCCAGCCATGCCGTGGTCTCGGCGTCGAGATGGTTGGTCGGTTCGTCGAGCAGCAGCAGATCGGGCTGCTGCAGCAGCAGCCGGCAGAGCGCCACGCGGCGACGCTCGCCGCCCGACAGGTTGGTCACCTCGGAATCGCCCGGCGGGCATTGCAGCGCGTCCATCGCCATCTCGACCTGCTGCTCGAGATCCCACAGGTTCAGCCGGTCCATCTCGTCCTGGAGCTTTGCCGACTCGTCCGCCGTCTCATCGGAATAGTTCATCATCAGCTCGTTGTAGCGCTCGATGATGGCGGTCTTCCTGGCGACGCCGTCCATGACGTTTTCCATCACGGTCTTGCTGTTGTCGAGCTGCGGTTCCTGCGCCAGGTAGCCCACGGTCGCGCCCTCGGCCAGCCACGCCTCGCCCTGGAACTCCTTGTCGAGCCCGGCCATGATGCGCAGGATGGTCGACTTACCCGAGCCGTTCGGCCCGAGAATGCCGATCTTGGCGTCCGGATAGAAAGACAGATAAACGTTATCGAGCACCTTTTTGGTGCCATAGGCCTTCGACAGGCCGGACATGTGATAGATGAACTGGCGTGCCACGCGCGCTTTCCCTGAAACTGACTGAATTGTCGATCTGAATGGAGGTTGGCCGCTATGTAGGCGATGCGGCGGCGAACGGCAATCGCTTTTGCGGGCCAGGCACACGGGGAAGTGGCCGCCGAGAGACGACGTTTCTGCCGGACACACCCCTGCTGAAGGCTTCGATTACCCTTCCGCATCTGTCCGCGACTGGCACGCCGGCTTGCCGGAAGCGGCGGTCCAGCGCTTACTGGAAGCCGATCGGATCGACCGTGCCCACTGGGCAGCCGGCCTTGTTGGTGGGAACCGATGCCAGCAGCAGGTCCTTCAGCGAACTGGAGGGACCGATCGGGCCGGCGAGGCCGAGCGTCAGTTCGCCGATCAGCCGCCGGCCGCTCGACGGATCGATGACGCAGGAAACGCGCACCCGATCCCCTGCCCCCGAGCCGAAGGCCTGGTCGAAGGCACTGCGGATCTGGTCGGCCGTCAGCTTGCCGCCGATGTTCTTGGTAAAGAGATCGCGCACAGGCGAGCTGTTCACTTCGCGCATCAGGCTGAGTGCGTCGGAAAAATACTCCTGCTGGTTCTTGCCGTAGCAGGTGCCGTGTTTGATCCATTCATGCCGCTCGAGCTTCGAGGCGGTGCCCGGCATCACCTTGTCGAGCTCCGCGCGGGTGCCGGCGTCAAGGTTGACCGGCGGCAGGTCCTGCCAGTGGGCAGGATTGTCGTTGGCCTTGTCGCCGGCCGAAACCTGGCAATAGAAATTGCCGTTCGGCTGTGGCCACAGGCCGTGCAAGGTGAAATTGGTGGCGTCGAATTCGCTCGGATTCTGCGCCCTGCATTCGGCCTTGTTCGACTTGGTCTCGCAAAAGGCCGGCTGCCAGCTCAGCGCGAAGACATATTCGGGTTTTCCCGAAGCCGCCGGCTTGTCTTGCCTACCAGGAGCCGCCGGAACCGTCGCGGCGCTGCTGCCCGAGAGATGGCCACAACTGACCTTCACCCAGCGACGCTCCGGGTCGGCGCCGGGCACCTGGATCAGATAGTGCGTCGGCGTATCCTTGTTGCCGGCAAGCAGTTGGTAGCCCTTTCCGGCATCGGTCGAGACATTGCCGGGATTCTTGCCGTTCTTGATGGCCTGCGTTGCCGGACAGGCGGCGTCGGCAACGAAAGTGCCGCTCAGCTTGACGTCGGCACGCGCTGCACTGGCCAGCGATGCCGCCAACAAGGCCAATCCGAAAACAACACCAATGCGCATAAGAATCCCCGCTGAAGCAAATGGGTGACAGACTGCCGCTGTCTCCATGTCAGAATTGCGATATTTTGCTGGCCAAACGCAAGAAACATCGTTGGGCAAAAAGTGGTTGGTGTGGATTGACGCAAAACCGGCGGCAGGCGCACAGAGGTCAGACGCCATGAGGCGAACCGGGGGTGGAAACCAGCCTGCATGCCATTCAACCAGCAACGCCTGGTCCGCTCGCCGACCGGCGCCGAGCTCAATCTCTTCGTCAGGCAGGCCGAAGGCCGGCCGCGCGCGGTCGTCCAGATCAATCATGGACTGGCCGAGCATGCCGCGCGCTATGCCCGCTTTGCCGATTTCCTTGGCTCGCGCGGATTCCACGTCTATGCCCATGATCATCGCGGCCACGGCCGGACCAAGGCGCCGGACGCGCCGCTCGGCAGATTCGCCGACAGGGGCGGACCGGCCAAGGTGATCGCCGATGTCGATGCCGTCCACGATCTGATCGCCGGGGAACGCCCAGGCCTGCCGGTCATCCTCTTCGGCCACTCGATGGGCGCGTCCGTGGCGCTGAATTTCCTTTTGGGCCATTCATCCCGCATCCATGCCGCCGCGATCTGGAACGGCAATTTTTCGCAAGACCTGCTTGGACAGCTGGCGCTCGGCATCCTTGCCTGGGAGCGGATGCGGCTGGGCTCGGACGTTCCGTCGCGGCTGCTGCCGAAACTCACCTTCCAGGCTTGGGGCAAGGCGGTGCCCAATCATCGCACACCGTTCGACTGGCTGTCGCGCGACGAGGCGGAGGTGGCGAGATACATCGCCGATCCGCTGTGCGGCTGGGATGCCTCTATCTCGATGTGGCGCGACGTGGTCTCGATGGCGCTCAATCGCGGCAAGGATGCCGGCTTCGTCGGTGTCCGGCGCGACCTTCCCGTCGCCATCGTCGGCGGTGAGAAAGACCCGGCCTCGGACTATGGCAAGGGCATCACCCATCTCGCCAACCGCATGCGCAGGATGGGTTTTTCGAATCTCGTATCAAAGGTTTACGCCGACACTCGCCACGAAAGCCTGAACGAGGTGAACCGCGACATCGTCATGGACGATTTCACGGCCTGGGCGGATAGCGTCCTGAAAGCGTGACCGAGCCAGTTCGTTGGCCCATTGCAAGGGCCGTGACAGCCACCGCCGGGCTTGATAGAGGCTCTGCTTTCGCAGCAATCACGGTGATTGCGGCAACCACGGTGATTTATGGCTGAGCCCCCGCTGAAAGGCGTCCGCGTCGTCGAACTCGCCCGCATCCTCGCCGGGCCCTGGGCCGGGCAATTGCTTGCCGATCTCGGCGCTGATGTCATCAAGGTCGAAAGCCCCAATGGCGGCGACGACACCCGCAAATGGGGCCCGCCCTTTGTCATGAGCCATGAGGGCGAGAATCTGTCGGCCGCGTATTATCATTCCTGCAATCGCGGCAAGCGCTCCATCGCCATCGACTTCTCGACGCCCGGCGGCGCCGAGACCGTGCGCCGGCTGGTCGCGACGTCGGATGTGCTGATCGAAAACTTCAAGCTCGGCGGCTTGAAGAAGTACGGGCTCGATTATGACAGCCTGCGCAAGATCAACCCGCGCCTGGTCTACTGCTCCATCACCGGCTTCGGCCAGGATGGACCCTATGCGCCCCGCGCCGGCTACGATTTTATCATCCAGGCCATGGCCGGCATGATGTCGATCACCGGCGAGGCCTGCCGCGAGCCGCAAAAGGCCGGCGTCGCCATATCGGATCTCTTCACCGGTCTTTATTCGGTCGTCGCCATCCAGGCAGCCCTGCGCCATGCCGAGCAGACCGGCGAGGGCCAGCACATCGACATGGCGCTCTTCGACACTCAGATCTCGGCGCTCGGCAACCAGAACCTCAACTATCTCGTCTCCGGCAAGTCGCCGGTGCAGATGGGCAATGCGCATATGAACATCGCCCCTTACGAAGTGCTTCCGGTCAGGGACGGCCACATCATCCTTGCCGTCGGCAATGACGGCCAGTTCGCCAAATTCTGCGCCGCCGTCGGACTGGACGATTTGCCTGCCAATCCCGACTTCGCCACCAACCCCGCCCGCGTCGCCAACCGCGTGAAGCTGCGCGAGCGCATCGTCGAGGCGCTGAAGTCTCTCGACCGCGATCCGCTGCTGGCAAAGCTCGAAGCGGCAAGCGTGCCGGCGAGCCCGATCAACACGATCGGCCAGATGTTCGCCGACCCGCAGACGATCGCGCGCGGCATGCGGCTCGACCTCGACGACGGCCATGGCAACCTGCTGCCCTCGGTACGCGCCCCGATGGTGATGTCCGGCACGCCGCTGGTCTATGAGCGCCCCTCGCCGCGCCTGGGCGAACACACAAAAGAAATCCTTGCCGAACTGGAGAGGTCTGGAAAATGAAGACCGGCGGACAACTGATCGTCGACGCGCTCGAAGCCAACGGCACCGACCGCATCTATTGCGTGCCTGGCGAATCCTACCTCGCGGTTCTCGACGCGCTGCATGATTCCACGATCCGCACCATCGTCTGCCGCCAGGAAGGCGGCGCGGCGATGATGGCCGACTGCCACGGGCGCCTGACCGGCAAGCCCGGCGTCTGCTTCGTCACCCGCGGCCCCGGCGCCACCAATGCGTCGGCCGGCATCCACATCGCCATGCAGGATTCCATACCGCTCATCCTGTTCATCGGCCAGGTCGCCAGCCACGCCAAGGAGCGCGAGGCGTTCCAGGAAGTCGATTACAAGAGGTTCTTCGGCGACATCGCGAAATGGGTGGTCGAGATCGACGACGCGTCACGCATCCCGGAGTTCGTCACCCGCGCCTTCGCGGTGGCGACATCGGGCCGTCCCGGCCCGGTGGTGATCTCGCTGCCGGAAGACATGCTGACCAGCGTCGTCGAGGCGCCTGCCGTCTTGCCGCACACGCCGGTCGACACCCGTCCGGGCGAAGCAGAACTCGATGCGCTGGAAACGCTGTTGGCCAAGTCCATCAGGCCCTTCGTTATCCTTGGCGGCACGCGCTGGGACACGGAGGCCGTGGCACGGATGCGCGCCATCGCCGAGGCGTGGTCGCTGCCGGTCGGCTGTTCCTTCCGCCGCCAGATGCTGTTCGACCATCTGCATCCGAACTATGCCGGCGATGTCGGCATCGGTATCAACCCGAAGCTTGCCACCGCCATCAAGCAGGCCGATCTTGTGCTGCTGATCGGCGGTCGTATGGGCGAGATGCCCTCATCCGACTACACATTGCTGAAGAGCCCCTACCCGGACCAGACGCTGGTGCATGTCCATGCGGACGCCGGCGAACTTGGCCGCGTCTACCGGCCGACGCTGGCCATCAACGCCTCGCCATCCGCCTTTGTCGAAGCCTTCGCCAGCCGCAAGCCGGCCTCCGACCCGGCATGGGCGGCCGAGACGCCAAGACTGCACGCCGCCTATCTCGACTGGTCGACACCGCCGGAAAGCGGTCCCGGCCCGGTTCAGATGGGGCCGATCATGAATTATCTCGAAAAAATGCTGCCGGACGACGCTATCCTCACCAACGGCGCCGGCAACTATGCCACCTGGGTGCATCGCTTCCACCGCTTCCGCCGCTTCGCCACGCAGGCGGCGCCGACGTCCGGCTCGATGGGCTATGGCACGCCTGCCGCGGTCGCCGCCAAGGAGCTGTTTCCGGAACGCACCGTGGTCGCGTTTGCCGGCGATGGCTGCTTCCTGATGAACGGGCAGGAATTCGCCACCGCCGTGCAGTACGACCTGCCGATTATCGTCGTGGTCGTCAACAATGGCATTTACGGCACCATTCGCATGCATCAGGAGCGCGAATATCCTGGCCGCGTGGTTGCGACCGACCTCAAGAACCCCGACTTCGCGTCGCTGGCCCGAGCCTATGGCGGCCATGGGGAGACGGTGGAGAAGACGTCCGATTTCGCAGCCGCCTTCGAGCGTGCGCGCGCCAGCGGCAAGCCGTCGGTCGTCGAAATCCGGCTCGATCCGGAGGCGATCACACCGACCCGGACGATGACCCAGATCCGCGACAAGAGCTGAAGCGAAGGCAGCCTGCTGCCTTTCGCCGGCCGTGCTGAGCTAAGGACTCGTTTGGCGAAAGGGGCGGTGCGCCGCCCCTTCCGACCGCGCTACATCGCCTTCTCGATCTGACCGCGGATCTCGCCGTCCTTGTTGGCGGCGGTGTGGACGTTAACGTAGTATTTGCCGGCCTCAAGGTCAGCCGCTTGCGCATCTGTGAGCGTCGCCGATCCCTTGATCGGGCTCTTGAGCTTGCCCTTGAACGGGATTACCGGCGCGGCATTCTCGCCCATCCCCGCGGGGCCGTGAATGTGCGCGGCCGTCGCCGGTCCGCTGAGACCGGAATATTTGACGTTCCAGCTTAGCTTCTTCTTGGTGGTGTCGAAGGTCAAGGTGGCAGTCCCCTTGCCCTTGGTGGTGACGGGAGGGCTCTGCTGGCCGCCATCGAGCGTTGCCTTGTACTTCACCATTTCGGCCATGGCCGGCGATGCGAATAGAAAGGCGGTCGAAATGGCCAGCGCGGAAAGCACCGGCATGAAGGATTGTCTGCGCATTTTCCTAGGACCTCCGTTGGATGTTCATCCTCGCGGCTCTCCACGCGTGGATGCACCAGCACAACGGTCGGGTGGCCCAAAGTATCCCTCGGGGCACATTTTTTTGATGTCTGATCAAAAAGGGGCGGTCACCCGCCCTTTCAAGACGCGCGGAAGGACAACGCTCAGACGGCGGCCAGAGCCTGCGCAAGGTCGGCGATCAGGTCATCCGGGTGCTCGACGCCGATCGACAGCCTGACCGTGGTCTCCAGAACGCCGATGCGCTGGCGCACGTCGAAGGGAATGCCCGAATGGGTCATGGCGGCTGGATGGCTGGCCAGCGATTCCGTGCCGCCGAGGCTTACCGCCAGCTTGAAGATCTGCAGCCCGTTGAGAAAGGCGAAGGCCGCCTTCTGTCCGCCCCTGATGTCGAAGGAGAAGGTCGAACCGGCGCCGCTGCATTGCGCCCGATAGACGCGGGCGGCAGGCGTGTCCTCGCCGAGGAACGGCAGATAATGCACCTTCTCCACCTTGGGATGCTCTTGCAGGAATCCGGCAATCAGGCGGGCATTGTCGTTCGCCCGTTCCATGCGGATCGACAGCGTCTCCAGCGAGCGGCCGAGCATCCAGCAGGAATGTGGATCAAGCTGCGTGCCGATCGCGCCACGCAGAGCTTTGATCGGCTTCGTGACCGCCTTGCCGCCCATGACGGCGCCCGCGATCAGGTCGGAATGGCCGCCGACATATTTGGTCAGCGAATAGACGGAAACATCGGCGCCGTGCTCGATAGGCCGCTGGAAGACTGGACCGAGCAGCGTGTTGTCGCAGGCTATGATCGGCGTCGATCCTTGCCTTGCGCCGATCTCGTCGGCGACCTTCCACATCAGCGCGATATCGACCAGGCTATTGGTCGGGTTCGACGGCGTCTCGACCAGAATAACCGACACACGGCCCTTCGCGGTCGCCGCATCGGCCGCCACGCGCACCGCCGCCTCGTCGACGCCATCCGCGAAGCCGACCGCGCCGATGCCGAAGCCGGCAAGCGTGCGCGTCAAAAGCGTCTCGGTGCCGCCATAGAGCGGCTGCGAATGCAGGATCACGTCGCCGGGGCGGGCATAGGCAAGCAGCGTCGTCGCGATCGCCGACATGCCGGAAGAAAACAGGATGCAGGCATCCGTCCCCTCATAGACGGCGAGCCGGTCCTCGACGATCTCGCTGTTGGGATGATTGAAGCGCGAATAGACAAGGCCCGACGCCGTGCCGCTCGGCGGCTCCTTTCGGCCGGACGTGTAGTCGAAGAAATCACGCCCCTCCTCCGCCGATTTGAACACGAAGGTCGACGTCAGGAACACCGGCGGCTTGACCGCGCCCTCCGACAGCTGCGGATCGAAGCCATAGCTCAGCATCAGCGTTTCGGGATGAAGCTTGTGGTTGCCGATATGGGTTTTCGAAGGACGCGGCGCGGTCATGATGTTCCCTGTTTTTTCGAGACGTGTGGCGGCAATTTATGCGATCCCCACCACGCAGTCCTTGCTATTTGGACCCCCATGGCTGCACTATCGCAATGAATCGCCTGGAGACACCAAAAGTGCGGCAGAAAATAGCTGATGATTTCGACCGCAAGATCCTGCATGAACTGCGCGCCGATGCGCGTATCACGAACAACGAGTTGGCGGAGCGCATCGGCCTGTCGCCGTCGCCTTGTCTCAGGCGCGTGCGGCGGCTGGAGGAAGCCGGAATTATCAAGGGCTACACGACGCTGGTCGATCCGGCTGCCTTTGGCTGGACCATGGTCGCCATCGCCACCATAAGGCTCGGCCGCCAGAACGAGGACGAGATCGTCATGTTCGAGGAAGCGATCCGCGGGTGGGACGAAGTGCTGGAATGCCACCTCGTCACCGGCTCACGCGACTATGTGCTCAAGGTTGTGACCGGCGGCCTCGACCAGTATGAGCGCTTCATCAAGGAAAAGATCGCGCGGCTGAAATGCGTCGCCTCGATCGAGACCAGTTTTGTCATGAACACCATAAAGGAACGGCGCCTCTGACCCTTGGTCGGAGGCGCCGCTCTGAAGATCGATCGTAGCGGGACTACGCTTACTTCACAGCCTTGTCGGTGATGGCGGTGGTGTAGGCGCCGGTCGGCTCCTTGGTGATGATCTTCTGGTCGAGCAGGGCCTTGGCGGTGCGCTCGTAAGCCGCGGGGATCAGCTTGCCGTCCGCATTGTCGATCAGCTTGGCCACTTCCTTCATCATGAACTTCTGGTGGTTCTCGTCCTGACCGCCATTGTCCACGACGATGCCGGCCGCCTCGTCGGTGTTCTCGGTTGCATATTTCCAGCCCTTCATCGAGGCGCGCACGAAACGCACCATCTTGTCGGCGAAAGCCGGATTCTTGAGCTTGTCCTCAAGCGTGTAGAGCCCGTCCTCCAACAGGTCGTTGCCCATGGCCGAATAGTTGAAGACGATCAGGTCCTCGGGCTTGTAGCCGGCATCCAGCACCTGGCCGTATTCGTTGTAGGTCATCACCGAGATGCAGTCCGCCTGCTTCTGGATCAGCGGCTGCACGTCGAAGCTCTGCTTCAGCACGGTGACGCCGTCGGGGCCGCCATCGGTCTTGAGACCGATCTTGTTCATCCAGGCGTAGAACGGATATTCGTTGCCGAAGAACCAGACGCCGAGCGTGTGGCCCTTGAAATCGGCCTCGGTCTTGATCGGTCCGTTCTTCGGGCAGACCAGTTCCATGCCCGCCTTCTTGAAGGGCTGGGCGATGTTGACCAGCATCACGCCCTTGTCGCGGGCCGCGAGCGCCCCGCCCATCCAGTCGACGATGACATCGGCGCCGCCGCCGGCAATCACCTGTTCGGGCGCGATATCAGGGCCACCCGGCTTGATGTCGACGTCGAGGCCTTCAGCGTCATAGAAGCCCTTGGCCTTGGCCACATAGTAGCCGGCGAACTGGGCCTGCGTGACCCATTTCAGCTGCAACGTCACCTTGTCGGCGGCGATTGCCTGGAACGCGGCCAGCGACAGCGCGCCGGCCAGAAGTGGAATAAGAAGTCTTTTCATTTTTTTACCCTCTGAAGTTAGTGCCCTGAACCCACCGCCCCTATCCACCACGGACAGAGGGATGCCAAAACGTGACGGCCCTTTCGACAAGGGCGACCACGCCATAAAAGACCGAACCCGCAAGTGCTGCAACTGCGATTTCAGCCCACACCATGTCGATGTTCATCCGCCCGACCTCGGTCGAGATACGGAAGCCCATGCCGACGACGGGCGTGCCGAAGAACTCGGCGACGATGGCGCCGATCAGCGCCAGCGTCGAGTTGATCTTCAGCGCGTTGAAGATGAAGGGAGCGGCGGCCGGCAGCCTGAGCTTGATCAGCGTCGGCCAGTAGCCCGACGCATAGGTGCGCATCAGGTCGCGCTCCATATGGCCCGACGCGGCAAGCCCGGCGACCGTGTTCACCAGCATCGGGAAGAAGATCATGATGATGACCACGGCTGCCTTGGACTGCCAGTCGAAGCCGAACCACATGACCATGATCGGCGCCACGCCGATGATGGGCAGCGCGGAAACCATATTGCCGATCGGCAGCAGGCCATGCCGCAGGAACGGCACCCGGTCGGCTAGGATCGCGGTGATGAAACCGGCGCCGCTACCGACGACGTAACCGAAAAGCACCGCCTTGAAGACGGTCTGGCGGACATCGGCACCGAGTATCGGCAGCGAGTTGACAATGCGCACGCCGACGGCGCTCGGCGGCGGCAGCAGGATGAAGGGAATGCCGGCGCCACGCGTCACCGCCTCCCAGATGATGAGTATCCAGGCGCCGAAGATCGCCGGGATGATCAGGCGCAGCGCGTTCCGGGACCAACCTGTCGCTGGACGAAGCCCGGACAGCACCGCCACGCAACGCCATCCGAGCAGCCAGGCCGCGGTGAGCAGCAGGAAATACGGCGCCAGTGCCGTGCCTTCGAAACCTGTAACGCCTGAGATCAGCAGCCAGGCGACGAGATGGGCACCGACAAACAGCACCAGGGCTTCAGCAAGCGACGGAATCCTGACCATCGAGATCAGCGCCGCCACGATCGCCAGGCCGAGCATCAGACCCTTCGTCCCGAGATAGGGGTAGTTGATACTGGCAGCCGGATCCGCGAATGCTGCCGCCTCGGGCTTCGACATCGCGCCAAGCGCGACCGCGATCAGACACAGCACGATCGCCAGCACGGCTTGCCAGGAGGGTTTCAACCAGCTCATGCCGGCCTCCCGCCCATGGCGCGATCGACAAGACGGCCGGCGATGCCGACCACCATGACCAGAAGCGCCGCCACGATGGAACCGGCGACCAGCGCCGACCAGATGTCGATGGACTGGCTGTAATAGGCGCCGGCGAGCAGCTTGGCGCCGATGCCGGCGACAGCACCGGTCGGCAGTTCGCCGACGATGGCGCCGACGAGGCTCGCCGCCACCGCCACCTTCATCGAGGTGAACAGGAACGGCACGGAGGCCGGCACGCGCAATTTCCAGAAAGTCTGGGTACGGCTGGCATTGTAGGTGTGCATCAGGTCGAGATGCATGATCTCGGGCGAGCGCAGCCCCTTCACCATGCCGACCGTCACCGGGAAGAACGACAGATAAGTCGAGATCAGCGCCTTCGGGACCAGGCCGGTGATGCCGACGGCCGCCAGCACCACAATGATCATCGGCGCCACCGCCAGGATGGGAATGGTCTGCGAGGCGATGATCCAAGGCATAAGGCTACGGTCGAGCGTCGCCACATGCACGATGCCGACCGCGATGATAATGCCGAGCGCGGTGCCGAAGGCAAAGCCGAGCAGTGTCGAGGACAGCGTCACCCAGGCGTTATAGATCAGGCTGCGGTTCGAGTTGACAGGCCGCAGGAAGGTGTTCTGGAAGAAGTTCACCGCCACCTGATGCGGCGCCGGCAGCGTCGGCTTGGGCTGCGACAGCGTTTTGCCGATGAATTCGACGGTGCCCGGTGTCACGTTGGCCCGGCTGTCGATATCGCGCTGAAACGGCGCATTGAGGATGACGGCGAAAACGTACCAGAGCACGACCACGCCGGCGAGGATCGAGGTCACCGGAACGAGCTTGTCGCGGAAGCTATCCATGGCGATGTCCTCCTCTCAGCGGTACTGCGCTACGCAGCGCGCTCTTCGTCATCCTAGGGCGGAGCAGGCGCGAAGCCGCCTGCGCAGACCCTAGGATCCATGCCGTGACGTCGATCGAGGGGTGTGAGCGGTCGAAAATGTTCGCCTTCCGAGGCGCGACGGAAGGTGCCCCGTTCTGCGCCGATGCGGAACGCGGAGGAAACGGCATGGATCCTAGGGTCTGCGCCGCGTCGCTTCGCTCCTTGCTCCGCCCTAGGATGACGAAATCGCCATGGACGGCTCGCGTCACGCAGGCGGCTTCGCGCCTGCTCCGCCCTAGGATGACGAAGGCGCTCTTGGCCGCTCGCTTGCCATGACCCTCAATCATCATAGCTGTGCCCTGCCCTCAAGCCGTCGCGCACCCGCGCCGCGATTGCCAAAAACTCCGGGCTCTCGCGGATGTCGAGTGGGCGCTTCCTCGGCAGCGTCGATTCGATGATGTCGCTGACGCGGCCCGGGCGCGGCGACATGACGACGATGCGCGTCGACAGATACACGGCCTCCGGAATGGAGTGGGTGACGAAGCAGATGGTCTTGTTCGTCCGCCCCCACAATTGCAGCAACTGCTCGTTGAGATGGTCGCGAACGATCTCGTCCAGCGCGCCGAACGGTTCGTCCATCAACAGCACGTCGGCGTCAAAGGCCAGCGCACGGGCGATCGAGGCGCGCTGCTGCATGCCGCCGGAAAGCTGCCAGGGATATTTCTTCTCGAAGCCCGAAAGGTTGACGAGATCGAGCGTGCGCTTGATCCGTTCCACCTGCTCCGCCCTGGACAGCCCCATGATCTCCAGCGGCAGCGCGACATTGCGCTCGATGGTGCGCCACGGAAACAGTGCGGCGGCCTGGAAGACATAACCATAGGCGCGCTTCTCGCGCGCCTGTTCTGCCGTCATGCCGTTGACCGATATCGTCCCGGACGTCGGCTTCTCCAGGTCGGCAATGACGCGCAGCAGGGTGGTCTTGCCGCAACCCGACGGGCCGATGAAAGAGACGAACTCACCCTTGCCGATGGTGAGATCGACATTGGACAGCGCCTGCACCGGCCCGTCATTGGTCTGGAAAGTGAGGCCAAGTTTGCTTGCCGCGACGACGGCTGGCGAAATCCCTGTCATCGGTGGGTGCCTGCCTTGTCCCGTCCCTGCGGCGGGATTCCGATTGCTTTTATCGCGATGTTGTTTTCCACTCGCCCAGTCCCATTGAATTTGTCCCACTCGATTGACGCCCGGAGTTTTCCCGATGTCGCCCAAACCGATATGCCATCTTATCCGCCCTGAAAGCACTTATGAAGGCAAGCAGGGATTGACCTATTTCGCCGGCATTGCCGCGGAATCGGTCGGCTCCTCCGGCATCTGCATGCACGTCCTCACCATGCCGCCCGGCGCGCGCGCCAAGGCGCATCTGCACGAGAACCATGAAACCGCGATCTACGTGCTCTCCGGCGAGGTCCACACCTGGTATGGCGACCGGCTCGATCATCACATCGTCGTCAAGGCCGGCGATCTCTTCTACATCCCGGCCGGTGTGCCGCATCTGCCGGCCAATCTGAGCAACGCTCCCTCTTCGGCCGTCATTGCCCGCACCGACCCCAACGAACAGGAAAGCGTGGTCCTGCTGCCGGAGCTGGATGCGCTGGTTGCGTGACACCGGGACAAGGCGTGGAGGCCGCGCAATCGCTTCAGGCCGGTGCTGCCCCTCATCCGCCTGCCGGCACCTTCTCCCCGTATAGGGACGGGGAGAAGGGATCTCAGCGCAGCCTCGGCGATCTCTCTGGAAATTGGCGAAATCCTTGGCGACGGCGTCCTTCTCCCCGTCCCTATACGGGGAGAAGTGCCCGGCAGGGCGATGAGGGGCGGCGCCGATTTCGGCGATCATCGGCACCGGGAGACTTCGCCCATCACATTGCCGTCCTCTCGACGACAACGAGCCGCCTGGCCACCTCCTGGCCGTTCCTGTTGATGCAGCCATATTTGTCGCCATAGGGTTTGGACAGGTCGCTGCCGGCCGCCGAAGTGCGGCCGGCAGCCAGGACGAGAACGCCGGTGAGAAGAAGCCCCGCGTGCCTCACCTCAAACCCCGGTCGCCGGAATGCCTGTGCGTTCGACCTTGCGCGGCGCTGTGATCTCTTTCCATGTCGACAGCGCGCGGTGGACCGCGGCGTTCGGCTCGCGGCCGACGAATTGGCCGTGGCCGGGCCGGGCCTTGACCTCCGCCTCCTCGATCGACAGTTCGCCGCGCGAGAAGACGAAGCGCGGCAACCCTGTGACCTCGACGCCTTCGAACACGTTGTAGTCGATGACCGACTGCTGCTTCTTCGAAGAAATCGTCTTCTTGCGCTTCGGATCCCAGACGATGATGTCGGCATCGGCGCCTTCGACGATGGCGCCCTTCTTCGGATATATGTTGAGGATCTTGGCGATGTTGGTCGAGGTCACAGCGACGAACTCGTTCATCGTCAGCCGCCCGGTGTTGACGCCCTTGGTCCATAGCACCGGCATGCGATCCTCGAGCCCGCCGGTGCCGTTGGGGATCTTGGTGAAATCGCCGACTCCAAAGCGCTTCTGCTTGGTGGTGAAGGCGCAATGGTCGGTCGCCACCACCTGCAGCGAGCCCGCCTGCAGGCCGGCCCACAGCGAATCCTGGTGCAGCTTGTTGCGGAAGGGCGGGCTCATTACGCGGCGCGCCGCATGGTCCCAATCCTTGTCGAAATACTCGCTCTCATCCAGCGTCAGATGCTGGATCAGCGGCTCGCCGAACACACGCATGCCCTTCTGGCGGGCGCGGCGGATCGCCTCGTGGCTCTGCTCGCAGGAGACGTGCACGACATAGAGCGGCACGCCCGCCATGTCGGCGATCATGATTGCGCGATTTGTGGCCTCGCCCTCTACTTCCGGCGGACGCGAATAGGCGTGACCTTCCGGGCCGTTATTGCCGGCGGCGAGCAGCTTCTGCGACAGGGCCGCAACCACATCGCCATTCTCGGCATGCACCAGCGGCAGCGCGCCAAGATCGGCGCAGCGCTGGAACGAGGCATACATCTCGTCATCGTCGACCATCAGCGCGCCCTTGTAGGCCATGAAGTGCTTGAACGAGGTGATGCCCTTGTCAACGACGTCGGCCATCTCGTCGAACACCTGCTTGCCCCACCAGGTGATCGCCATGTGGAAGGAGTAGTCGCAGGAGGCCTTGGAGGTCTTGTTGTCCCACATCTGCAAGGCTTCGAGCAGCGATTGCTGCGGGGCCGGCAGGCAGAAATCGACCACCATGGTCGTGCCGCCGGCCAGTGCCGCGCGCGTGCCGGATTCGAAATCATCGGCCGAATAGGTGCCCATGAACGGCATTTCGAGATGCGTATGCGGATCGATGCCGCCCGGCATAACATAGCAGCCGGTGGCGTCGAACTCATGATCGCCATGCAGTTCCGAACCGATGGCGACGATCTTGCCATGCTGCATCAGCACATCGGCCTTCCACGTGCGGTCGGCGGTGACGATGGTGCCGTTTCGGATGACTTTGGTCATTTTTGTTCCCTTGTTTCTCTTCGCGCTTCTTAATGAGCTGCGTTTGAAAGGTAATCTCTAAGCTCACTCCACGATGACCGCCGTCTCCACCACCGCGTGGAACAGCACGTCGGCGCCGGCGGCGGCCCATTCCTTGGTGATTTCCTCGGCCTCGTTGTGGCTGAGCCCGTCGACGCAAGGGCACATCACCATGGCGGTGGGCGCCACGCGGTTGATCCAGCAGGCATCGTGGCCCGCGCCGGAGACGATGTTGCGGTGCGTGTAGCCGAGCCGTTCGGCGGCGTCGCGGATCGCCTTGACGCAGCCCTTGTCGAAGGTCACGGGGTCGAAAGCGCCGACCTGCTCGATCTTGTATTGGATATCGAGCGCGTCGCAGATCGTGTCGATGCCTCCGCGGATGCGACCGTCCATGGCGTCGAGCACTTCCTTCTCGGGCGAGCGGATGTCGATGGTGAAGACGGTGCGCCCGGCAATGATGTTGCGCGAGTTGGGGAAGACTTCCATGTGGCCGACAGCGCCGACGGCATCGGGCTGGTAGTCCATGGCGATCTCGTGCACCAGTTCGATTACCCGCGCCATGCCGAGCCCGGCATTGCGGCGCTTCGGCATCGGCGTCGAGCCGGTATGCGCCTCCTTGCCGGTCAGCGTCACCTGCAGCCATTTCAGGCCCTGGCCGTGGGTGACGACGCCGATGTCGATGCCTTCGTCCTCGAGGATCGGGCCCTGTTCGATATGCAGTTCGAAGAAGGCGTGAATCTTGCGGTCGCCGACCTTCTCGGTGCCCTTCCAGCCGATGCGCTCCAGTTCCTCGCCGAATTTTTTGCCGTTCTTGTCCGTGTGCTCGTAGACGTCGGCCTGTTCGAGCACGCCGGCGAACACGCCCGACGCCATCATCGCCGGTGCGAAGCGCGCGCCTTCCTCGTTGGTCCAGTTGGTGACGACGATCGGATGCTTGGTCTTGATGCCGAGGTCGTTGAGCGAGCGCACGACCTCGAGCCCACCGAGAACGCCGAGAACGCCGTCATACTTGCCGCCGGTCGGCTGCGTGTCGAGATGGCTGCCGACATAGACGGGCGGCAGGCTGGGATCGGTGCCTTCGCGGCGGGCGAACATGGTGCCCATTTCGTCAACACCCATTTCGAGCCCGGCTGCATCGCACCAGCGCTTGAACAGATGCCGGCCCTCGCCATCCTCGTCGGTCACGGTCTGGCGATTGTTGCCGCCGGCAATGCCGGGGCCGATCTTCGCCATCTCCATGATCGAATCCCACAAACGGTCTGAATTGATTCGCAGATTCTCGCCGGGTGCGGCCATTCAAAGTCCTTCCCATTTCATGTTCTGGGCGGCTGGCGGTTCCCATCGCCACCCGCCCAGATAAAAGCAGACTCAATCTATCGAGCGCAGCACATCGCGCACATGGTCGATCAGTTCATTGATCTGGCCCTTGGTGATGATCAGCGGCGGCGACAGCGCGATGATGTCGCCGGTGGTGCGGATCAGCGCGCCGCGCTCGAACGCCTTGACGAAGGCCGAGAATGCACGCTTGGTCGGCTCGCCGGCGATCGGTGCCAGTTCGATCGCGCCGATCAGGCCGATGTTCCTGATGTCGATGACATGCGGCTCGCCCTTCAGCGAATGCAGCGCGTCTTCCCAATAGGGCGCCAGTTCCTCGCCACGGGTGAGCAGGCCTTCTTCCTTGTAGGTGTCGAGCGTGCCGAGTGCGGCGGCGCAAGCAACCGGATTGCCCGAATAGGTGTAGCCGTGGAAGAACTCGATCATGTGCTCGGGGCCGGTCATGAAGGCGTCGTGGATCTCCTTCTTCACGAACACCGCGCCCATCGGGATGACGCCGTTGGAGACCCCCTTGGCGGTGGTCATGATATCGGGCGTGACGCCGAAATAATCGGCGCCGAACGGCGCGCCGAGACGGCCGAAACCGGTGATGACCTCGTCGAAGATCAACAGGATGCCGTGCTTGGTACAAATTTCGCGAAGCTTCTGCAGATAGCCCTTGGGCGGCAGGATGACGCCGGTGGAACCAGCGACCGGCTCGACGATGACGGCGGCAATGGTCGAGGCGTCATGCAGGGCAACGATGCGCTCCAACTCGTTGGCGAGCTCCGCGCCATATTCCGGCACGCCCTTGGAGAAGGCGTTCTTCTCAGGCAGATGCGTATGCGGCATGTGGTCGACGCCGCCAAGCAACGTGCCGAACATCTTGCGATTGCTGACGATGCCGCCGACCGAGATGCCGCCGAAATTCACACCGTGATAGCCGCGCTCGCGGCCGATCAGACGGGTGCGCGAGCCCTCGCCCTTTACGCGGTGATAGGCGATCGCCATCTTCAGCGCCGTCTCGACGGATTCCGAACCGGAATTGGTGAAGAACACATGGTCCATGCCCTTGGGCGCGATGTCGACCAGGCGGTTCGCCAGTTCGAACACGATCGGATGGCCCATCTGGAAGGCCGGCGCGTAGTCGAGCTCGGCGGCCTGGTGCTGGATCGCCTCGGTGATCTTCGGACGGCAGTGGCCGGCATTGACACACCAGAGGCCGGCGGTGCCGTCCAGCACCTTGCGGCCATCGCTGGTCGTGTAATGCATATCCTTGGCGGACACGAACATGCGTGGCGCCTGCTTGAACTGCCGGTTTGCCGTGAACGGCATCCAGAATGCGCTGAGATCGTTCGGCGTGACTTTCAGCCGGTTGGACATGACCAAGACTTCCCCTTGTAACCTGTTTCGGTGCGTCCAACGCTTGGTCTTTGCCGCGCTTTCATGCTACGCAAATTTTTGACCGATTGGACAAACGTTAGCACCGCCCTGTCGGCGGTCAAGGGATTACTAGCGGAAATGCGGCTCCTGAAGTGCGTTCCACAGGCTGGGGAAAAACTGGTCCAGAGAATTGGTCCAGATAGACGTCAACACGGGGGTCCGCAACGGTGAACACCGGCACGGAAGCCCCTCGCCGCACCCGCATCCAGCAGGAAAAGCGCGAACTGATCCTGGAGGCGGCGCTCGAGGTGTTCTCCACCAACGGCTTCCGCGGCTCGACCATCGACCAGATCGCCGAAGCCGCCGGCATGTCGAAGCCCAACCTGCTCTATTATTTCCGCCGCAAGGAAGACATTCACGAGACTTTGATGCAGCGCCTGCTCGACACCTGGCTGGCGCCGCTCCGGGAACTCGACGACATCGGCGATCCCATGACCGAATTGCGCAGCTACATCAGGCGCAAGCTCGAAATGGCGCGCGATTTTCCCCGCGAAAGCCGGCTGTTCGCCAACGAGATCCTGCAAGGCGCGCCGCGCATCATGCCGCTCTTGGCCGGCGAGTTGAAGACATTGGTCGACGAGAAGGCCGCCGTCATCAAGGGCTGGATGCGTGCCGGCAAGATCGCCCGGACCGACCCCTGGCACCTGATCTTCTCGATCTGGGCGACGACGCAGCACTATGCCGATTTCGACGTTCAGGTCCGCGCCGTACTGGGGCCGAACCGCGGCGGCGACGGCCGCTTCGAGGACGCGGCGCGCTTCCTCGAGCAATTGTTCCTCGATGGGCTGAAGCCGAAGGGCTAGGGTCTCGGGAAAAGGGCTTAACGGATAGGGCCAACTTACCGGTGATTTGGTTGTTACCGACCGTAAGGATTGGCCGAGGCACCCATCATTTCGTCATCCACGGGCGGAGCAAGGAGCGAAGCGGACGCCGAGACCCGTGGTTCCTGTGTGTTTGTTTTCAGTGCTATGATCAAAGTGGGAAGGAGGCCGAGAGGATCCTGGTCGTCCTTTGACGGATAGGCTGCGTGACTGCGGCGGGATCAGTAGGAGATCAGGCCGGGCCAGAAGGCGAACAGCAGCAGCCCGGCGACGATTGCGTAGCCGACCGCGAGGTGGACCGCTTTCATGATGGGGCGGCCCATCTCCCGGGCTCGCTTAGGGTGCAGAGGATCGTAGATGACGTCGACCGCGGCACCGATAGACCGTGTCCTGCCATTAACCGGCAGATAGGATTCGAAACGCCAGGTTCGTCCGGAGCGATCGGCGAATTCTATGATCGGGTTGTCCGAATATTCGCCAGACTTATCGATATCCACCACCTTGCCGGTGGCAAAGATGCCGCGCCGCTTGAGGACAAAACCGCCATAGCTCTGCACGCCGATGGGCGCCAGGAAGAAGACGCCGCACAGGAAGCACCAGATCTGTAAGTCGCTTGGATGCCAGCCAACGGCTTCCGCGATCACGCGGAACGGAAACAGCGCCTGATGGAAGACCTCCGAAATGCGCGCCCAGAATGCGGTCCAGCCTTGCTCCATGCCCGCTCCACTCGTGAACCCGCGATTTCATACAGGATAATCGCGACGGAGCGATTAACACGGGCCGGCGTCGAATTGCGCCGAGTTCCCCGGCCCGCCCGGAAGTATTGCGCTATGAAGCGTCAGGCCCGCTCAGCGCGACATTGAAGCCGTTTATGCGCTGCCCGGTGTCAGGGCCTTGATGGTCCCCGGAAATCGGCTGCATCGACCGCTTCCTTCGACAGCTGGAGCGCCGCCTCCTCGGCGGCGCTCCCGGGCAATCGGGCAATCAGGCCGCCTTGGCGGCCGGCATCGGATGAATGGCGTGGAACGGAATGCAAAGCCTGTTCCAGGTGTTGATCATGCCGAGCGCGACCGACAGCTTGACCAGTTCCTCTTCCGAGAAATGCTCGAGCGTCCTGGCATAGAGTTCGTCCGAAACACCATTGTTGGCGATCAGCGTCACCGCCTCGGTCCAGGCCAAAGCCGCGCGTTCGCGCTCGGAAAATAGTGGCGATTCCTTCCAGGCCGAGACCAGATAGAGCCGCGGCTCGGTCTCGCCGTCACGGCGAGCCTCGCGGCTGTGCATCTCGACGCAGAACGAGCAGCCATTGATCTGCGAGGCTCTGAGCTTGATCAGGTGCAGCAGGCTCACCTCCAACCCGCATTCGTCGACCGCCTTGTTGAGCGCCATCACCGCCTTCATGACCTCCGGCGCCTTGGCGAAGAATTGTATCCTCTGTTTCATCGTGTTGTCCTTTCACATCGACTGGGTTTCAGATTTGCTTGATGGAACCGGATTTCTGCGGCCGCTGGTGGCGCTCAACGAAAGCGCAGCTCGCTGCAATCGACCGGGGATCGCCTTCCTCGGCGAAATTGGCCACGACGTCGGACAGCTTGGTCTCGGCAAGCGCGGCCCGATAGGCCCTCTCCGCCTTCAGCATCGCGGCGTTGATGCCGCAGGGTTTGACATAGGCCGAGGCATCCAGCTTGACCGGACCATTGCGGCGGATTTCGCCGCAGCGGAAAGCCGGCTCGCGCCCTTCGACCGCCAGCACGATATCAAGCAGGGTGATGCGTTCAGCCGGCCGCGCCAGCCGGTAGCCGCCGGTTGGCCCCGGCACCGATTCCAGGATGCCGGATGAAGTCAGCATGTTGAGATGCTTCAGGAGATAACTCGGTGAAAGGCCAAAGGATTCCGCCAGCGCGGCGCCTGGAATGGTGCTGTTGCCTTCGACGCTCGCCAGCGTGGCCGCGCAGTGGATGGCCGCTTCAACGCCCTCGCCAAGCTTCATTGTCGGTCTCCAAGCTTCGTCGATATAATTTATCCTCGATATATTTTATCTGCAATAGGAAAATCGTAGGAGTCTGATTTTTGAGAGAGGTTTTCTTGGAGAACGAAGACCCGTTGTCGTGCCAAGACACCTTCCAATTCGGCGCTGGCGCTGCCCCTCACCTGCCTGCCGGCATCCTCTCCCCGTATAGTGACGGGGAGAGGGGTGCTGTCGTGAGAGCTTTCGCCAATCTCCGACGTTGCGGAAAAGGAGCCGGCGTTGCGGCCAGCCCTTTCTCCCCGTCTCTATACGGGGAGTTGAGAAGTGGTCCGCGCAGCGGACGAAAAGCCAATTGCTTGGCTTTTCGAACGACGAACGTCCGGCAGGACAATGAGGGGGCAGCGCCAACCCACAAATTGAAGCATTACGAAAATCGCCCCGTGCAAAAGACGGGGCGACTGAACTCAACCGACGTTACGACCAGCAGCCGCTACTCCGCTGCCACCTTGGCCATCGGGTTGTTCGGGTGTGTGGTCCAGTTGGCGTAGACCGGCGACACCGGCTTGCCGGTGCGTTGGTCCATCGCGCCGGCTGCCAGCGGCTCCATGGTGATGCAGTTGTCGACCGGGCAGACGTTGACGCACAGATTGCAGCCGACGCATTCGGCCTCGATCACCTCGAAATGCCTGACGCCATTGACCATGCTGGTGATCGCCTGGTGCGAGGTATCCTCGCAGGCGATGTGGCAGCGGCCGCATTTGATGCAGGCATCCTGGTCGATATGCGCCTTGGCGACATAGTTGAGGTTGAGATACTGCCAGTCGGTGACGTTGGGCGTGGCGCGGCCGATGACATCGTCGAGCGTGCGGTGACCCTTCTCGTCTATCCAGTTTTCGAGACCGGCGATCATCTCCTGGACGATCTTGAAACCGTAGGTCATCGCCGCCGTGCAGACCTGCACATTGCCGGCGCCGAGCGCCATGAATTCGGCCGCATCGCGCCAGGTGGTGATGCCGCCGATGCCCGAGATCGGCAGGCCGCGTGTTTCGGGATCGCGCGCGATTTCGGCCACCATGTTCATGGCGATCGGCTTAACCGCCGGACCGCAATAGCCGCCATGCGAACCCTTGCCGTCGATGGTCGGCATCGGCGCGAAATTGTCGAGGTCGACACCGGTGATCGAATTGATGGTGTTGATCAGCGACACCGCGTCGGTGCCGCCGGCATGTGCTGCCCGCGCCGGCTTACGGATGTCGGTGATGTTGGGCGTCAGCTTGGTGATGACGGGCATGCGCGTGTACTGCTTGCACCAGCGCACCACCATTTCGATATATTCCGGCACCTGGCCGACGGCCGCGCCCATGCCGCGCTCCGACATGCCGTGCGGGCAACCGAAATTGAGCTCGATGCCGTCGGCGCCGGTCTCCTCGACCAGAGGCAGGATGGCCTTCCAGCTTTCCTCGAGGCAAGGCACCATGATCGAGGCGATCAATGCCCGGTCGGGCCAG
Organism: Mesorhizobium sp. B2-4-17; assembly: GCF_006441275.1. Classification (NCBI taxonomy): domain Bacteria; kingdom Pseudomonadati; phylum Pseudomonadota; class Alphaproteobacteria; order Hyphomicrobiales; family Phyllobacteriaceae; genus Mesorhizobium; species Mesorhizobium sp. B2-4-17. Next base: position 52,119 of record NZ_VFUX01000034.1, read on the forward strand.
TCCATCTTGACCTGCTTCATCTCGCGAAGATTGGTCTGCAAATCGCGGTCGGTGATCAGTTCGATATTGTTGAGGCCGAGCAGACGGCGGTCCGCACCCCAGATCGCGCCGTAGCGCGGGCCGTTGACGTTGACGACGGGCGGACCTTCCTCGCCCAGCGTCTTCCAGACGACACCGCCCCAGCCGGCCTTGAAGGCGCGGATGACATTATAGGCCTTGTCCGTCGGCGGCGCCGAGGCCAGCCAGAACGGATTGGGCGATTTGATGCCGATGAAAGTGTTGCGGATGTCTGCCATGCTCACGCCCTCCCGTTAAAGGTCAGTGCCCGGTGGATGGACTCCGCCGCATCGCGCCCTTGCGCCACCGCCGAGACGGTCAGGTCGTCACCACCAAAAATACAGTCGCCGCCGGCCCAGACCTTGGCGAGCGAGGTGCGCCCTTCCGCATCGACCTTGATGCGGCCGGCTTCGAGTTCGATCAATTCTCCGCTGCCGTTGAGGGCGGCCGGGACAAAGCTCTGGCCGATGGCCTTGAACACCTGGTCGGCGACGAGCGTCAGCGTCTCGCCGGTGCCGACGAGCCTGTCGCCCTTGAGCGCGGTGTATTCGAGTTCGATTGCCGACACCTTGCCGCCGTCAGCGACAACCCGCTTCGGCTGCAACCAGTGGCGGATGGTGACGCCGTTCGCGGCCGCCAGATCCTGTTCGAATTCGGAGGCGTTCATGTGCTCCTGGCCGCGCCGGTAGCAGATGGTCACCTCTTCCGCGCCAAGCAGCTTCGATTGCACGGCGGCGTCGATCGCTGTCATGCCGCCGCCGATGACGACAACGCGGCGACCAACCGGCAGGCCCGAGAGATCGCTAGCCTGCCGCAGTTCGGCGATGAACTCCACCGCATTGGTGACGCCGGAGGCATCCTCGCCATCGGCGCGCAGCGCGTTGACGCCGCCAAGCCCCATGCCGAGGAACACCGCGTCATAATTGCGGATCAGGTCGGAGAGCTGGTAATCGCGGCCCAGCGCCTTGCCGTTCTGGATGTCGATGCCGCCGATCGCGGTGACGTAGTCGACCTCGGCCTGGGCGAAATTGTCGACGCTCTTGTAGGCGGCGATGCCGTATTCGTTGAGGCCGCCGGCTTTCGGGCGCGCCTCCAGGATGGTCACGTCATGGCCATGGCGGGCGAGCCGGTGCGCGGCGGCTAGACCGGCTGGGCCGGCGCCGACCACGGCGACCGTCTTCCCCGTCGCCGCTGTGCGCGGATAAAACTGCTTGTTCTCGCTCATCGCGATATCGGTGGCATAGCGCTGCAGCCGGCCGATCTGCACCGGCTTGCCTTCCGCCACTTCGCGAACGCATACCTCCTCGCACAGCGTCTCGGTCGGGCAGACGCGGGCGCACATGCCGCCAAGAATGTTCTGGTCGAAGATGGTCTTGGCCGACCCGATCGGGTTGCCGGTCGAGATTTGGCGGATGAACAGCGGGATGTCGATCGAGGTCGGGCATGCATTCATGCACGGCGCGTCGTAGCAGAAATAGCAGCGGTCGGATTCGACCAGCGCCTCGTGGTGATCGAGCGGCGGATGCAGGTCGGAAAAGTTGTCGGCATACTGCTCGGCCGCAAGCCGTCCGCCGGCAATGCCTTCCTTGAACTGGCCTTCTGGCATTTTCAGTTCCCCATGTTTTCGTTTTGGGAAAGGCTAGCACGTTTTATTTTTTTATCAATTGGTCAATTTTCTGGGTAAGTCGCTGAAAAACTTCGATAATAACATGACTTCTTTACTCATGTTATCGGCTGAAATCGGGCGATCCGTAGCATCGCGGACGAAACACCTTACTCAACGGCCTATCTTTGCGCAAAGTTGTCGGATTTCCGTCTCGAAGATCGTCCTATGATGGATCGAAACATGATCGACGACAAAGGTGAGGAGACCGACAATGCCGAAATCCCCAATGCCCTTCTTCTGGTACGAGCTGATGACCACGGACCTCGACGCCGCCGAGGCATTCTACACCAAGGTTATCGGCTGGACGGCGCAGCCCTTTGACAAAGCTCCCGGCATGCCGCGCTACATCGTCATGAATGTCGGCGAGCGAGGCGTCGGCGGCCTGATGACGATACCCGAGGACGCGGCCAAGATGGGCATGCCGCCCGCCTGGCTGGGTTATATCCATACCAGGGACGTCGATGCCGCCACGGCATCGCTGCAGAAAGCCGGCGGTACCGTTCATCGCCAGCCCGACGACATTCCAGGCGTCGGCCGCTTCGCCGTCGTCGCCGATCCGCAAGGCGCGACCTTCATGTTCCTGCAGCCGAACGGCCCGGACCAACCCGTCCTGCCGGCCGCGACGCCCGGTCATATCGGCTGGCACGAGCTCTACACGTCGGATTGGAAGGCCGCATTCGATTTCTATTCCGGCCAGTTCGGCTGGGCCAATGCCGGGGATTTCGACATGGGGCCGATGGGCATCTATCAGACCTTCACGGCCGGCCCCGAATCCGGCGGCGGCATCATGAACAAGCCGGAGCAGATCCCGGTGCCGGTCTGGCAGTTCTATTTCAACGTGACAGCCATCGACGCGGCGGCCAAACGCGTGACCGACAATGGCGGCAAGGTCCTGATGGGGCCGATGGAGGTCCCCGGCGGCAGCTGGATCGTGCAGTGCCAGGATCCGCAAGGCGCCCATTTCGCGCTGATGGCGCCGGGACGTTAAGGGAACTGCGACGGCTCGCACGACAGGCGGCCATTCATGACGTCGCCGACGAACGGCGATCCCGGCTGGCGCCCGTTATTCCGGCGCCAGCACGGCGACCTTGAGATCAGCTTTCTTCGCACCGCTGAACTGGAGGGTGGCCTGGCCGGCAGCAAGCTTGAAGCGCACGCTCTTGCGGATACCCGGGCAAGTCTTGACGCCGCTGTAATCGGCCGATCTCACGGCCTTGCCATCCTGGATGACATCGATCCAGGCCTCGCCCGACAGGCTTATCTGGATGCTCCCTTCGGGCGGCACGGCCACACTCGCGACGGCGCCAAACGTGCCCGGCGCTGGCGCATGCTCGGGCCGCATCGCGAAGCCGGCCTTCTCGACCGGCACCAGTGCGAGATCCGCTGCCGCACCGACCGCCAGCGTTGCCCCCGACGGCGTTGCTGGCGCCGCGGGAAACAGCGCCTGTTCGCGCGTCACCGGCCATTTGAAGGCCTCACACCCCGCGTCCTCGGCCATGACGGCGGTCGTCGCCGCCAGCATGGCTGCAAAACCAAGAACGAGTGTCTTCATGGCGGGACTCCATAGGACCAAATGGCGGATCGGGAGAGATTTGCGCCAACTATAGCGCCACGATGCAAGATGACCAGTGCAACCAATCGGTCGCTTCGCCTTCTTTCGCTGCCCAATGATGCCCTCCTCACCGACAATTGATACCGGTGCGAACGTTGTGAATGGTCCGGCTTTCGGGGATGCTTTATGGCCGGGCCGGGAGAGACAAAACGGAGTTCTAGATGAAGCTTTTCGAAGGTCTTGCCAGATACCAGCCGCAGGCGCTCGGCGTGCTGCGCATCATGACCGCGCTGCAGTTCATCGAACATGGCAGCCAGAAGTTGTTCAACTTCCCGGCAAGCGCCCAAGCCCACGCCCTCACCGGGCTGACCACGACTGCCGGCATCCTTGAATTCGCCGGCGGCATCCTGCTGGCGCTTGGCCTGTTCACCCGTCCGGTCGCGTTCCTCCTGGCCGGCGAAATGGCAATCGCCTATTTCTCGGCGCACATGCCGCGCGACTTCTTCCCGGTCAACAACAGCGGCGACGCGGCGGTCTCGTTCTGCTTCATCTTCCTTTATCTCGTCTTTGCCGGCGCCGGAGCCTTCGCGCTCGACAACCAACGCAACGCATGATGCCCCCGTGCGGGGGTGAACCTCACCCCCGCATCCGTTCGAAATTCGCATCGAACAGTGGCGTGGCCTGGATGCACGCGGCGTGGCGCTTGCCCAGCAACTCGATTTCGAACCCGTCGCTCTCGTCGGCGATCTCCTTCGGCACGTAACCAACGGCGACGGATTTTTTGGAATGATGCGCGTAGCCGCCCGACGTCACCCAGCCGCGCACCGTGCCGCCGAACCAGATCGGCTCGTCGCCGATGACATCGGCATCGTCGGCCTCGACGATGAAAGTGCGCAGGCGCAGCTTGCCGCCCTGCTTGCGCTCGGCGAGTGCCGCCGCCTTGCCGATGAAATCGGCCTCCTTGCCATAGGCGACGAAGCGGTCGAGCCCGGCTTCCAGCGGCCCGTAGATCGGCCTGTATTCGCGTCCCCATGAGCCGTAGTTCTTCTCCAGCCGCAGCGCGTTGAGCGCACGCGAGCCGAACAGGCCGATGCCGAATTCCGCGCCGGCCGCCATCAGCGCCTGGAACGCCACACGCTGATATTCCGGCGCCACCCAGATCTCGTAGCCGAGATCGCCGGTGTAGCTGACCCGGCCAACCAGGCACGGCGCCATGCCGATATCCATTTTCGCCACCGCCATGAACGGAAACGCTGCGTTCGAGACATCCGCGCGGCTGACCTTGACCAACACATCCCGCGCCTTCGGCCCGGCAATCGCAAGGCCGGTGAGTTTCGCTCCCAGCGCTTCGATGCGCACCGAACCGTCCTTCGGCAGATGCGCCTCGAACCAGCGCATGTGGTATTCCTCGGCGATGCCGGAGCCGGCGAGGAACCAGCCATCGGCTCCGAGATTGGCCAGCGTGAAATCGCCGATCAGTCTGCCGTCGTCCTTCAGCATCGGCGCCAGCGTCATGCGGCCGGGCTTCGGCAGTTTGCAGGCAAGCATCCGGTCGAGCCAGGCCGCCGCCCCCTCGCCCGTCACCTTGTATTTGGCGAAGCTCGAAATCTCCGACAGGCCGACACCATTGCGCACCGTTGCGGCTTCGCTGGCGACATGGGCGAAATCGCTCGAGCGGCGCCATGAGAACTCGTCCTTGACGCCCGCCGGCGCATACCAGAGCGGCACTTCCAACCCGTAGGCGACGCCCCATTGCGCGCCCCGGGCCGACAACAGGTCGTAGACCGGAGTTGTCTTCAGCGGCCGTCCGGCCGGCAATTCCTCATTGGGAAAGCGGATCGAGAAGCGCCTGGAATAGTTCTCCCGCACCTTGGCGTTGGTGTAGGCCATCGTCGCCCAGTCGCCGTAGCGCGCCACATCCATCGCCCAGATATCGGCGCCGGGATCGCCCTCGATCATCCAGTTCGACAGCGCCAGGCCGACGCCGCCGCCCTGGCTGAATCCCGCCATCACACCGCAGGCGACCCAAAAGCCCGGCAGGCCGCGCACCGGCCCGACCAGCGGGTTGCCGTCGGGCGCGAAAGTGAAGGGCCCGTTGATGATCTGCTTGATGCCCGTGTTCTGGAAGGCCGGGAAATGCCGGAAGCCGACCTCCAGCGACGGTGCGATGCGGTCGATGTCCGGCGCCAGCAATTCATGGCCGAAATTCCACGGCGTCTGGTATTCGGACCATGGCTTGTTGGCCTTCTCATAGGTCCCCATCAGCATGCCGCCGCGCTCCTGGCGCAGATAGAGCTCACCGTCGAAATCGACCGCGTGGATGATCTCGGTGCCTGTCTTGGCGTTCCAGTCGGCAACCTCCGGCATGTCCTCGGTGATCAGGTACATGTGCTCCATGGCCAGCACCGGCAGTTCGAGCCCGACCATGCGGCCGACCTCGCGTGCCCACAGGCCGCCGGCATTGACGACATGCTCGGCGACCACCTCGCCCTTGTTGGTGATGACGCGCCACAGCCCATCGGGGCGGCGCACGATGTCCTCGACCTTGGTGAAGCGCTCGACCTCGGCGCCGAGCTTCCGCGCGGCCTTGGCATAGGCGTGCGTCACGCCCGAAGGGTCGAGATGGCCGTCCTCCTTGTTACGGACCGCTCCGACGAACTGCTTGGGGTCGAGCAGCGGCATCAATTCGGCCGCCTCTTTCGCCGAGATTTCCTCGAGGTCGATGCCGAGATAACGGCCCTTGGCGACGACACCGCGCAGCCAGTCCAGCCGCGCCTCGGTCGCGGCGAGCAGCACGCCGCCTGTCAGATGCACCCCGGTCGCCTGGCCGGAGAGTTCCTCGATCTCCTTGTAGAGGTTGATGGTGTATTTCTGCAGCTTGGCGACGTTGGGGTCGCCATTGATCGTGTGCATGCCGCCCGCCGCGTGCCAGGTCGAGCCGGAGGTCAGTTCGTCGCGTTCCAGAAGCACGACGTCGGTCCAGCCGTGGCGGGCGAGATGGAACAGCACGGAACACCCGACGACACCGCCGCCAATGACCACGACCTTTGCATGCGATTTCATGGATTTTTCTCGTTAGTTCAGTGAGTTGGATGGACGAGCGGATTCGGGATGGGAGGGATCTATTTGGGATTCCAAAAGGTTGGCGCTGCCCCTCATCCGCCTGCCGGCACCTTCTCCCCGTATAGGGACGGGGAGAAGGGAGAAGCTGCGACATTAGCGCCCCCCTCTCCCCGTTCTTCACGGGGAGAGGGTAAGGGTGAGGGGCAGCGCCGACCTTTGAAAACCATCACGGCTCACCCTGCCCGATAGCCTCGCGCCGCTTCGCCACATACGCCTCCAGCGCCTCGCGCACGGCGATATCCATCGCCGGCTCGACATAATCCTCCAGCGCCTTCTTCCACAGCCGCGTCGCGCGCGCGGTCGCGTCAAGCCCGCCGGCCTCCTGCCAGGCCTCGTAGTTCTGCCAGTTGGACAGCATCGGCTGGTAAAAGGCGGTGGCATAGCGCTCCAGCGTATGCGGCTCGCCGAAGAAATGGCCGCCGGTCGGCACTGCCCCCAGCGCCTCGACGGCAAGCTCGGCCTCGTCGACCACGATCGGGCGCAGGAACTCCATCATGTGCTGGATCATCTCGACATCGATGATGAACTTTTCGAAGGACGCCGTCAGCCCGCCCTCCTGCCAGCCTGCTGCATGGTAGACGAGATTGCCGTGGCCGAGCACCGCGCCCCAGAGCGCCATCAGCGTCTCGTAAGCGCCTTGCGCATCGGCGGCGTTGGAGGCCGATCCCGGCGTCGTCCGGTACGGCAACCCGTAGCGCCGGGCCAGTTGTCCCGATGCAATATTGGCCTTGGTGTTCTCCGGCGTGCCGAATGCCGGCGCACCGGACTTCATGTCGACATTGGAGGTGAAGGCGCCGTACATCACCGGCGCGCCCGGCCGCACCAATTGCGTCAGCATGACGCCGAACAGTGCCTCGGCATTCTGCTGCGCCAGCGCGCCGGCCAGCGTCACCGGGCTCATTGCCCCCATCAGAGTGAACGGCGTCACCGCCACAGACTGGCCGTACTCGGCCATCGTCATCAGCCCCTCGGCCATCATCTCGTCGAAGCGGCGCGGCGAGTTGACCGAGATGATGGTGGCGATGCCCGGATCGTCACGCATCTGGTCCAGCGTCAGCCCGCGCGCGATCGCCATCATCTCGATGCCGTCCAGCGCCCTGCCCCGACCGATCGCCGAGACATGAAAGCTCTTGTCGGTCAGCGTCAGATTGGTGAAGTAGGTATCGAGATGGCGTGAATTGGCCGGCAGCTCGACCGGCGCGCAGACCTGGTTGCCGAGCATGTGGACGCAGTTGAAATGCTGCGCCAGCCGGGTGAGGTCGGCATAGTCGCGCAGATTGCCGGCGCGCCGGCCACGCTCCATGTCGTGCACATTGGGTGGACCGGCAACAAGCGTGAAATTGATGGTGTTGCCGCCCAGGTGAACGGCGTTGCCCGGATTGCGCGGCGTTAGGCGATAGCTGGACCGCGTCGTCTTCAGCGCCTCGTCGACCATGCCGCGATCGATGCGGACATTGGCCGTTGCGTGGTCGACCTTGGCGCCGGCCTTCTCGAACAGCGACAGCGCCCGCGGGCTCATCACCTCGATGCCGAAATTCTCCAGGACGTGCATCGACGCCTGGTGGATTGCCTCGATCTGGTCGGCGGACAGCATCGCCATCGGCGGATAGGGATTTGTCACCCGCCGGGGCGGCAGTTGCGGGATGGGCGCTGGCCCCCTGTTGCTGGTGCGCTCGGCGCCGCGCTTGCGTCTTGGTTCGTTCATGCCCGACATCAAAGCCGTGGCCGACCGGCCGGTCTGTCAGGAATACGCCATTTGCAGACGCGATTTTAGCGACGGCGGCATTTCCATGACGCCACTTTATAAAGAACGGCAACCCACGTCGAAATAACGATATCGCATTTTTTGAAGCGCCCGCGCTGGCGATGCGTTAATGGCGGCAGCAAGATTCCCTTTATGATTTCGGCCTATTGCTCATCCAATGCGTAGATCGAGTTTTAGTAAAATTGTAGCGATTGGCGTGTTGCTGGCACTTTCGGCCTGCGCGACCGCGCCCAGCCATATCAACAATGTCTGCGCCGTCTTCGACCAGAATGATGGCTGGTTCGACAATTGGCAGTCGGCCGCCGAGCGCGCCTCGCAGAAATACGGCGTGCCGGTCCCTGTGCTGATGGCGACGGTGCGCAAGGAATCCGGCTTCAAGAGCAACGCAAGGCCGCCGCGCACCAAGCTGCTCGGCTTCATTCCATGGAAGCACGTCTCGTCAGCCACCGGCTTCTCGCAGGCGCTGGACGGCACCTGGTCGCAATATCAGAACGAAACAGGCAATTGGGCGGCGCGGCGGACCAAATTCGCCGATGCCGTCGACTTCGTCGGCTGGTACCACTCCAAAACAGCCGATAGCTACGGCGTCGCCCGCAACGACACCTACAACCTTTACCTCGCCTACTATCTCGGCTGGACCGCCTACGGTCGCGGCAACCGTGGCGACGCCGGGGTGCAGAGCTACGCCCGGGCCACCGACAAGATGGCCCGCGACTATGCCGAACAGCTGAGGCAATGCGGCAGCTGACGCGCTGCCAAGAGCAATTCCAGCAAAAGTGCGCGGCGGTTTTCCCGTCCGCAATTACAAACTCTAAAGCGGGTCAACGATTCCACCAAACGCTGAACCGCTCGAGCCTAATGCCGCCTTGTCGTATCGTCAGGCTTTGAAACTCCGGTTTCCGAAACCTCGTCGCGGACTTCGTGACGACGGGCTCGGATGACAGCCTCGTTTTCCTCGACGGCCTCTCCGATTTGGTCAGCCTCCAAACTTCCCGTCTTGCCATGCGGCCGGCTGGGCTGGGTGCCGGCAAAGCCGGGGCCGGCGCCATGCGGCGCGTCGTCCGGCACACCCTCCTTGGCGGCATGGTCCTTGTCGAACTTGATCACCGGCTCCATCGTCGAAAGCACGTCGTCGGAGAGCCAGCACAGGCTCATATGGCCATCGCCGAGGTTCTTGACCGGCGGCACCTTGGTCTCGCACAAATTGTCCGGCACCAGCTTCTTGTAGCCGCAGCGTGTCTGGAACGGACAGCCGGATGGCGGATTCATCGCCGACGGGATGTCGCCTTCGAGCACGATGTGCTTCTTGATCACGCTGGTGTCCGCGATCGGGATCGCCGACAGCAGCGCCTCGGTATAGGGGTGGTAAGGCGGCGCGAAGATCTGGTCGGTCGTGCCCTGCTCGACGATGTAGCCAAGATACATGACCACGACGCGGTCGGCGATGTAACGCACGACGGACAGGTCGTGGCTGATGAACAGCATCGTCGTCTTGTTCTTGCGCTGGATGTCCATCAGCAGCTCGGTCACGGCCGCCTGCACCGACACGTCGAGCGCCGACACAGGCTCGTCCGCGACCACCACCTTGGCGTCGCCGGCAAAGGCGCGCGCCACGCCGATGCGCTGCTTCTGCCCGCCCGAAAGCTGGCGCGGCTTGCGCGTCTCGAAGGCGCGCGGCAGCTTCACCAGGTCGAGCAGTTCCAGCATGCGCTTGCGCCGGTCGGCGACAGTCTTGCCGACCTTGAATTTCTCCAGCGTCCGGATGATCTGCGCCCCCACCGAATGACTGGGATTCAGCGTGTCGAACGGATTCTGGAACACCATCTGGATCGACGACACGGTGTCGACGCTGCGGTTCTCGATGCCGGTCGACTGGATTTCCTTGTTGGCGAGCGTGACGATGCCGGAGCTCGCCGTTTCGAGCCCGAGCAGCACCTTGGCCAGCGTCGATTTTCCGCAGCCGGATTCGCCGACAATGGCGACCGTTTCGGATTCACGCGCCGTGAACGAGATCGTCTCGTTGGCCTTGACGACGCGGCCTTCGCTCGAGCCGAACACCTCGCTGCCGCCAACCTTGTAGTATTTCCTGAGATCCTCGATCTTGAGCACCGGGGCGCCGGGCACGACCTTTTCGTTGACCTTCTTGGCACCGGGCGGCAGCGCCTCCCAGTCGATCTCGTTGAAGCGCACGCAGCGCGAGAAATGGCCTTCATGTCCCGCGACCTCGACCATCGGGATTTCGGCGGCATTGCAGACGCCCTCGACGAAATGGTGGCAGCGCGGGCCGAAATTGCAGCCCTTCGGCCGCTCATGCGGCAGCGGCAACTGGCCGGGGATCGAGATCAGCGGCCGCGAGTTCTTGTCCGCGCCTGGCAGCGGGATCGAGCGGAACAGCCCTTGCGTGTAGGGATGGCGCATCCGGTCGAACACGTCCTTGATCTTGCCGGTCTCGACCGCCTCGCCCGAATACATCACCGTGATGCGGTCGCAGGTCTCGAGGATGAGGCCGAGATTGTGCGATACGAAGATCATCGAGGTGCCGAACTTCTCGCCTAGCCCCTTGACCAGTTCGACGATGCCCGCCTCCACCGTCACGTCGAGCGCCGTGGTCGGCTCGTCGAGGAGGAGCAGCGCCGGCTTCGACAGCAGCGCCATGGCGATGACGATGCGTTGCTGCTGGCCGCCTGACAGCTGGTGCGGATAGGAGCGCATCATGCGCTCAGGGTCGGGAAGTTTGACCGAGCGCACCATTTCGAGCGCGCGCTTATGGGCCTCTTCCTTCGACACCTTGTCGTGGATCAACGGCACTTCCATCAGTTGCTGGCCGATCTTCATCGCCGGATTGAGGCTGGCCATCGGCTCCTGGTAGATCATGGCGATCTTGTTGCCGCGGATCGAACGCAGTTCGTCCTCGGAGAGCTCGCCCATGTCCTTGCCCTGGAACTTGATCTTGCCGCCGACGATCTTCCCGATGTTGGAAAGGTCGCGCATGATGCCGAGCGACACGGTCGACTTGCCGCAGCCGGATTCGCCCACGATGCCCATCGCCTCGCCGGGCATGACCGTGCAGGAAAAGTCCATCACGGCCGGGATCTCGCCCTTGCGGGTGAAGAAGGAGATCGAGAGGTTTTCGATCTCGATGATCGGCTCATTGGTCGGCCTGGCCGGATTTCGAACTGCCTCGTTCATGGGTCGCTCCAATCCTTGTTCTTAGCCAGGCGGGATCCGGGACCCCGCCTTCAATCCTTCATCGATTGCTCGCGCAGCGAGTCCGCGAGCAGGTTCAGCCCCAGCACGAACGACATCAGCGCGATCGTCGGCGGCAGCGCCGGGTGGATGAAGGAGCGCAGCAGCCGGCTGGCATCCTTGATCGCCGTGCCCCAGTCCGGGCTCTCGGGCGCCAGGCCCAGGCCGAAATAGCCCAGCGTGCCGAGCAGGATCGTAGTGTAGCCGATGCGGAGGCAGGCGTCGACGATCAGCGGTCCGCGCGCATTGGGCAGGATTTCCCAAAGCATGATGTACCAGGGCGATTCACCGCGCGTCTGCGCCGCCGCCACATAGTCGCGCGTCTTGATGTCCATGGTCAGGCCGCGCACGATGCGGAACACGCCGGGACTGGAGGCGAACACCACCGCCACGAAGATGTTGAGCTGGTTGGGATCGATATGGACGATCTTCAGCGGATCCCTGTCGAAGACAAGCCCGATATAGATCCAGCCGCCGACGATGAGTGTCAGCCCGAGCAGGATGTAGATCCGGTCCGGCCGGTTCTTGAAGCGGGTCCAGAACAGCACGCAGAAGAAGATGATCGGGAACAGGAAGAAGACGCCGGCCAGCGCATAGGGAATCGGCGTGTCCATGATGCCCGGCGTCACCAGCAGGTAGAACAGCAGGATCACCGGAAAGGCCAGCACGAGGTTGGCCAGGAACGACAGGATCGAATCGATCTTGCCGCCGTAATAGCCGGCCGGCAGGCCGAGCGTGATGCCGACCATGAGCGCGAAACCGGTCGCCGCGGGCGCGATGATCAGCACGATCTGGCTGCCATAGACCATGCGCGAAAAGACGTCGCGCGCCAGCTTGTCGCCGCCGAACAGATAGACGAGCCCCGATTGCGGTTCGATGGCGCCGGGCAGCGTGTCCTTCATGATCGGGATCTGGCCGAGCGGATCGAAAGGCGAGATGGTCGAAGCGAAGATCGCGGTGAACAGCCAGAACAGGCAGATAAAGACGCCGGCGATGCCGACGCCGCTGTCGAACAGCTGGCCGTAGAGCGCCAGCTTCTTCTTGTAGAGGAAGCTGGCGCCCATGACGATGGCGAGCGCGACCCACACCGGCCAGAAGCGCCAGAGCACTTCGAGGATGATGGCGGAGCCGCTGATGTATTGGGCTTGCATGCGCCTTCTCCCTACTGAACCCGGATGCGCGGGTTAAGGAACGCGTAGCCGACGTCGGAAATGAGCTGCGTGATCAGGACGATGAACACCGAGACCAGCGAGCAGCCGAGCAGAAGATCGATGTCGTTGTTGCCGGCCGCCTCGACCAGCGTGTAGCCGAAGCCCTGGTAGCGGAACATCACCTCGACGATGACGACGCCGGTGAGCAGCCAGGGGAACTGCAGCATGATGACGGTGAAGGGCGCGATGAGTGCGTTGCGCAGCGCGTGCTTGACCACCACGCCGCGGAAGGAAAGGCCCTTCAAGCGCGCGGTGCGGATATATTGCTGCGTCATGACCTCGACCATCGAGGCGCGCGTCATGCGGGCGATGTAGCCGATGCCATAGATGGCGAGCGTGATCACCGGGAGCGTGAAGTTATAGAAGGTGATGCCCTGGCTCGCTGATGCCGCCGACCCGTTCAGCCAGCCGAGCCAGGAGGCAAAGATGACGGTGAAGATGACGCCAGACACATATTCAGGCGTCGCCGTCGAGGCGATCGAGGCGACCGACAGCACGCGATCGGTGCGTGACCCCTCCCGCATGCCGGCAAGGATGCCGACCAGCAGCGAGACCGGCACCATCACCCCCAGCACGCATAGCATCAGAATGCCCGTGGCGCCGAGCGCCGGGAACAGCTTGGCCGCCACTGTGGTCTTGAACTTGGTCGAGCAACCGAAATCGCCCTCGATCACGCCGGAGAATGTCGGCACGGCCGGATCGTTGCAGAAGGAGAAACGCTGCGTGGTCTTTCCGGTCGCCGGATCTGTGATCGGCTGCTTGGGCACGACGCCCAGCCACTGGCCGTAGCGCGCGAAGAAGTTCCGGCGGTAGCCATGATTGACCAGCCAGCTTTCGAGCTGCTCGGCCGACGTGTGCATTTCCGTCTGGCTGATCGCCAGCTTCTTCAGGTTGGGTTCGAGATTGACGAGGAAGAAGACGACCAGCGTCAGGCACAGCATCGTGAGCAGAATCGTGCCGATGCGCCTGATGATGAATGAGAACATTGTGCCCCCCTGCCGGCCGGGTTGGGGTCAGATCTGGTCAACCCTGGGTCGAAAACCCTGTGACGTGGCGCCGCCGCTGCATCCAATGCAACGGCGACGGTCCTGCGAATACGAGGGCTCAAATGCCCTCGTATTCATCAAGCTGCGGGTCACGCCTTATCGAGCCAGACCTTGCCGAAATCGTGCTCGTAGGTGGGGTGCATCGAGTGGTTCTTCACCTCGGGCTTAATGTTGATGTAGAGCTTGCGCCAGTACGGCTGGATGATGATGCCGGATTCCTGCAGCGTCTGCTCGATGTCCTTCATCACCACCTTGCGCTTCTCCGCATCCGCGATGCCGAGCGCCTCGCCCACCTTCTTGTCGAAATCCGGATTGGCATAGGCCGTCTCGTTCCAGGCTTCGCCAGAGCGGTAGGCGATGGCGATCACCTGGATACCCAGCGGGCGCATGTTCCAGTTGGTTTCCGAGAACGGGTATTTCGTCCAGTCGTTCCAGAAGGTCGAGCTCGGCAGCACGGTGCGCTTCACCTTGATGCCGGCTTCGCGCAGCTGAGCCGCGATCGCGTCGGTGGTGTTCTTGTGGTAATCCTCGTCATTGCTGATCAGCTCGTGCTCGAAATCGATCACCCCGGCTTCCGTCAGCATCTGCTTGGCCTTGGCCATATCGCGCTTGATCTCCGGCAGCTTGACATATTCCGGATGGATCGGCGCCACATGGTGGTTTTCAGCCGGCGTGCCGGCATTGCCGTAGCCGAGCTGCAGCACCACTGAATTGTCGACTGCCAGGCACATCGCCTGACGCACCTTCTGGTCGCCATAGGGCTTGGCGTTGACGTTGAAGCGCGACACCACGGTCGCCGCCGTCACCACTTCCGAAACCGGGGCGCCGACACCTTCGATAATCTTGACGTAGTCGGCGGTCGTCTCGTGGTTGGTCTGCACTTCGCCCGACTCAAACGCCGAAACCGTCGCGGCCGGATCGGTGCCGTAGTCGATGAACTCGACGCCGTCGAGGAAGACTTCGCCCTGCCACCACTTGCCGGTCTCGCGGCGCTTGTAGACCACCTTCTGGCCGACATCGTAGGACACGAGCTCGAATGGGCCGGTGCCGATCGGGCAGTTCTTGAAGTTGGCGCCCTTCGCATCGAAGGTCTTGTGCACAACGAGTGCCGGATAGTCGGTCAAATTGGCGATAAGGGCGATGTCGGGCTTGCTGAGCTTGAGCTTGACGGTCATGTCGTCGACCTTGACGATCGATCCTTCGCTCAGCTTCTTGGTCTTCTCGTCGACGAGGCTGCCGAGGCGGCCCGGCATCGAATTGCCTTCCGCGGCCTTGTCGGCCCAGCGGGTGAAATTGTAGATGACGTCGTCGGCGGTGAACTTGTCGCCATTGTTCCACTCGACACCAGGCCGCACATGCAGCGTGTACTCGGTGGCGTCGTCGTTGATGTCCCAGCTTGCCAGCAGATATGGCGCGAACGTGTACTGGTGGGTGTACTTCACCAGGGGCTCGAGCGCCTGGCGTTCGGCATTGGCGATTTCCGACCAGTCGGCCGTGCGCGGATCCTTGGGATCCTTGACGGACATGGCGACCTTGATCACGCCGCCCTTCTTGCCCTGCACGTCCTCGGCCTTGGCCGGTGTCGGCGCGGCAAGGCCGAGCAGGCCGTAGGCCATGGCGGTCGAAGCGCCGAAGATGCTGGCGAGCGCCAGGAATTCGCGCCGATCCACCGTTCCCGCCTTGGCTTCTTCGGCCATGGCCAGGATGTGATCCGGAACGCTGTCGCCATTACTCTTGTAGATTGTCATCACTAACTCCCATTGTTGGCTTTCCGCCGATTAACATTCCGCATCCGGGCCGTGATGTCAAAGACGGCATGGATTGGGAACATGTTAGCGAATGTGCAACTTTGGAAAGAGAGCGGTTCGCGCGATAACGACAGTCTTGGCGCAAAATTGCTAGTGCGCCCAGATTTCGCCAAAATCTCTTCGGGCCATTAAACAGAGACATTTACACAGCTTACGACAGCGCCAGTCCCGGCCATGGTGAGGGCCAGACCCTCAATATTCCCTTTCGTAGAAGATGCCGCCCTTGGCCTCGCCGGCATCCGTCGCCTCGCCCCGCAATTTGACGCCGCGCCCGACATTGAGGTCGATGGCCGCCTTGCCCGATCCCGGCTTGTCGCCCTTCTGGATGGTCACATAAGTACGGTCGTTCAGGTATTTACCGGCCGAGACCGCCGTGCCGCCCTTCTCGTCGGTGGTGACGTCGAGATCGTCGACGCCGATGGCGCTGCGCAGATTTTCCAGCAACGAGGTCGAACCGCCGACACCGGCCAGTTGCCCCGCCGCTTCGGCCAGTTGCGCGATCTGCAGCGGCGACAGATTCGACATCGAACGGCCGAAGATCAGTTGCGCCAGCACCTCGTCCTCGGGCAGCGCCGGCACCGAAGTGAAGGTGAATTTCGGATTTGTCGCCTCGCCCGACACCACGATGGTGACGGTGGCGCTGGCCGTCGCCGTTGTCGCGGTCAGGTTGAGATAAGGCACCAGCGAGCCGGAAAAGCCGACCGTGCCCTCGGTGAAGGTCAGCCGCTTGCCGAGGATCGACAGCCGGCCGCGCTGCAGGGTGAAGGTACCGACAGCTTGCGGCGACGAAGCCGGACCGGTCAGCCTCAGCGAGCCGCCGAGTTCGGCGTCGACACCCCTGCCCTGGATAAAGATCTGATTCGGCGCGTTGACCGTGACGTCCAGCGCGAGACCGCTGCCGCCGCTCTTGCCGCTCGTCGTCGCCGGCCGCAGCGCCTTGTCCTGCGCCCTGACCGCGCCTGGCGCGTTCTTGTGCTTGACATCGAGCTCCGAAAGCGAGCCCGGCAGCTTGTCGGGAACGGTGATGACGGTCTTGGCCAGGTTGACGGTCCCGGCAATCGCCGGCGCCGACGTCAGCGGGCCCTTGATCGTCAGGTCGCCGCCAAGATTGGCGGTCACCACGCGCCCGTCCGTATAGCGGCCGTCGGTGAGCTTGATCGACAGGTCGGCCGGGAAGCCTTGCGCCGGATTGATGCCGACCGTGCCGCTGGCCGACAGGCTGCCGCGCGTCGACAATGTTCCGGTCAGCCGGTTGATCCTGGCGACGCCGCCGCCAATCGAGACGTCGGCGGCGATATCGTTGACGGCGAGGCCCGAGCGCGCATCGACGAGCCGCGCGCCGGAGGTGCTGACGCTGCCGCCGATGACCGGCGACGTCGCTGGACCGCGCACCTGAACATTGACTTTGGCCGTTCCCGTCAGCGACAGGCCTTGCGCGGCAAGCTTTTGGCTGAGGATGCCGAAGGGCACGCCGCCATTGAAATCGAGCACCAGCGCCGGCGTGCCCGCCGTCGTCACCGTGCCGCCGCCCTTGAGGCCAAGGCCGGCTCCGTCGCCGACATTGGCGTTGAAGGTGAGCTTGTTGGCGGCAAAGGTGCCGGACGAGGAAACGCTGACCGCGCCGACACCGGCGCCGCGGGTCTGCGACGTCTGCACGCCAGCCGCGTCGATGTTGAAAGCAACCGCCGGACTCGCTGGCGCACCGGTCACCTTCACCGTACCCGAAATCGAACCCGCCGCATCGAGGCCGCGCGAAAAACTGTTGGCGAGCGACATCGGCACCTTGGCCAGCGTGGCATTGATGTCGAGCGTCTGCCCGACCTTGCCGGTCACCGTCGCCGTGCCGCCGCCAAGGTTGAGCACCAGCCGGTCCAGCGTCGTGATGCCATTGGCGATGCTGATGGTGGAGGCTTGGGCAATGACCGCCTGGATGCCCTGGACAGTCGCCTGTCCGGAAGCAAGTTCGATGGTCGTCGTGCCGTTGGCGGCTTTCACCCGGCCAGCCGCCTTGGCCGGAATGCCCTTGACCGTGGCGCCGCCGGAGAAGCCGGTCCAGTCGCCGTCACGCTTCAGATCGACATCGATGCCGCTGATCACCGTGCCGCCCGATATGACGGTGTCGGCATGGATCTTGCCCGAGATCACCGGCGCCGCAAG
>NZ_VFUX01000035.1:0-68851 GCF_006441275.1 Mesorhizobium sp. B2-4-17
CCCCCGCAGTTCGCGATCATGCTGTGGAACTGTAAAATTAGGCGATCCACGATCGAAGGCCATGTAAACTTTCCGCGAATGTGGGCCTGAAGAGCTTGGCCCATCGTGCTCAGCGACTCGCGTTCTGCCAGCATCGACCGGAGGCCGCCACGCAGCCCCTCAACGGTCGCCTGCACAACAAGGCCACCACCAACGCTTTCAATCTCGTCGAATCCGCATTGATCGGTCAGTAGCACCGGTGTTCCGGCAACTCCAGCTTCCAATGCAACAAGCGACATCGCCTCGGCGCGCGATGGGACGGCAAGAAACAGAGCTCGCTCATAGGCGTCGTTCCGCTCAATCTCGCCTAGATGACCCGTAAAGATAACGCGATCACCAAGTTGCCTTTCTCCAACGAACTTTTCCAAACTGGAGCGCATTCCAAAGTCCGGCCCTGCCATCACCAACCGGACATCACCGTATTCCGACGCCACATCGGCGAAAGCTTGGACGAGCAGGTCTGGGCCTTTCACTTCGGCAAGGCGTCCCATGAACAGTATGTAGGGCGCATCCGACTGAGAAGGCTGATGGGTGACGGCCTGGGCGTGCTCCTCCACTCCATTGGGGAGGACGATGACACGGTCTTCTGGTAGCTGAAATCGCTCCAGAATTTGGCTTCGTTCCAGTGGGGTAATCGCAACCAGCAAGCTTGCATCGCGGATTACCCGTTTGCCAAAAAGGACATGGAAAAGACGCGCGATCGGACGTGGGCGGTCAAGGCCCACGAACTCGCCCGCGGCGCTGAATGCGTAGGGTTTGCCCAGCCGCGAAGCCAGAAACGCTGTCGCGACCGAAAGAAGGTTCCAGTAACCAAGAATGTGAACAACATCGGCTCTGCGGAGGCTCCGGGCGAGCCGCAGAGGATTGATAAATGGGACCGTAAGCCGTAGGCGCACTGAACCCGTCGCATACACTGGGACGCCTCGCTGGCGAAGCTTTTCCGCCAAATCGCCATCCTGCATAGTCGCGACTTCGCATCGATGTCCCTTGGCCTCCAAATGAGCCGAAAGGCGCCGCGTTCGTTCTGCGGTACCCCCTCCCTTTCGGGAATCGAGCGATACGGTGGTCAGGAGGATATTCATTGGTCATATCTGCCGATGTCGTCGGCTAGATGCTGAGCATATTCCTCCAATCGGTCCACGAACGCCTCGGATGGCAATCCGAGTTCGGAGGCCTTTCTATGGGAAAAACGTCGGTCGATGTTCCGATCCGGCAATCCTCTCGCACGAAGGAGCAACCTCAGCAACGATCTCGGCGCCGTAGGCCCAATCTTGGGTAGGTTACGACGAAACGCCGCAGCGAGGCGATCCTGGACGAAAGCGAAATTGTTGTTTGGGTCGTGATCGTCTGTGACAAGCACCACCTGAAGCCCAAGACGCTTTCGTTCGAGCGACAATTGGACGAGTGCCCGAGCTACAGTCTCGACACTGACAAGGTGCATCCGTCTGGCGCCGTAGAGGGAGCGGCGAAGCACGATTTTCCACTGCGGGGCACGGCTTATCTCTTCCGCCAAGCTGACCAGATTGCGGCCACCTGGCCCGAACACGGCCCCCAGTCGCAATACGATTGTCTCCGGGAACGAATCTCTCATCACCGCTTCGACCGCAATATGCTCTGTTTCATAAGGTGACAGTGGCCGCGGTCGCGTATCTTCGTCAACGAGATGGTCTTTTACGCCGGCATAAACGTCAATGCTGCTCGCGTGGATACAACGACGGATTCCGGACTCCCGAAAGATCGACTTCAGGCTCTCCATCGCACCGCTATACCAGCCGCTGCCATCCGGGCGCAGAAGGTTGATCAGAACATCTTGACCGCGAAGCACGCTCAGCATTTGAGCATGGTCACCGAGGTTGACGTCGTTGCGTTCCACGCCGCTTGTATCGAGCCATTTTGGCCGCGACCTGTGCACCAGGTATCGGCTGGGACGGACCGCAGAGATATTCCAGCACTTGGCAAAGGCCTCGCCGACGAAACCGGTCCCTCCGAGCACGACTACGCGTGGCTCGTTTTCGAATCGCTCGTCGTTCATGTAGAGGCTTCTTCGGGGTGATACTGCACGCGGCGATGCCGAGATGGTGAGCGGTTAAAGCGAGCCAGGCCAATTCGCATTTGCTCGGCCTATACCATAAGCCCGACACGCCGCGCAACGACGGCCGGACCATTGGCTTAGGCCCACCAACCCTTGCTGGGGAAATGGAAAAGTCGCCCTTGGGTCGCAAGCCGCTTTCGGAGTATAGGGAATGCCCATGACTGCGTCTTCGCCAAATTCCCGATCCGGCTCGATCACAGGTTTCGCGCTGCCTGCAGGAGCGGTCATAGCGCTACCTCTGTTCTTATTGCTCTTGACGACCAATTCTGGCGCCTCGCCGTTAATCCTCCTCTGGTTCTATGTTTCCGGCTGCGCCGCGGTAGCCATCTCGCTTGCATTTCCCTCCTCTTTCTTCGTTTTCTTGTTGTCGTCATTCCTCTTCGTGGGTTTCATAGCGAAAGCGATCGCGCACTTCGTGTTTGGCGTGCAGCTAATTGAGCCGGTTAGCACATTCACGTCGCAATGGGACCAAGCGTTAATTTTTGCGGCCAGTGGCTTGTCGGGCGTGTGTTTGGCGAACTTCATGGCGACATTGTTTCCATCCTTTCCAAACACTTTGAGAGCTTCTGGAACCGCTCATCTTGCCAATTCGGTCCTCGGAGCGTTTTCTGTGCTGATAGTTTGCTCAATCGGCATGTATTGGGCGAACTACACATTTCATATCCTCCGAATTGGCTTCCCCCTTGGCATTGACATGGACGCTCGCATCTACGCGGTCGCCGCCTTTGGCATCGCCTGGGGCTCCCTCTTGGGCGGGCTGACTGCGGTGCTCTGGCTCATCGAACTCCGGGGATGGCCATATGCCGCCTTGATCCTTACGGCGACATTTCTTGGTTTGCTCGCTTCTATTTCGATGGGCAGCCGGATCCAGCTTCTTCTCTACGTCCTGGCTGCGGTCGTAGTCATTGCGTTGCGGCGGCGGCAGGTGCGGAGCTGGATTGCCGTTGGCTTGGCGATGGGTTTAGCCGCGTTTATCTTTGTGGCGTCGCTGGCGGTAGTCAGTTTCGAACGCACGTTCGACTTCTCGCAAACTGCGTCCGGGACCTCCGTGCCTCTGCCGGCAACGCCTCCTGAAGCATCCAATGATTCGAACTCCGCTGAGGCGAGCTCGACTTCAGAGGTTCCTGCAACTCCGCGAGCAGTCCCGAAGCCTCCCGCGCTTCAAGAAACTTCATTGGCCGACAAAGTGGAAACCGTAACGAGAAATCGTTCTGCTCTCCAGGGATTGTTCCGCCAACTCCGCAATCTCGCTGTCATGCGTTGGGTCGGAATGGAGGGCGTTATGACAGCAGCCGCCAATTCCGACCGACTCGGCGCCGACCTGTTCTTGAAAGTGATGTCTGAGGATCCCGCCGCAGGCTCCCACGCAATCTACCAAGAAATGTCGGGCAATCGTTACGGGCATGTTGAGTACTATACATTCCTCACACTCCCCGGCCCTATCGGCGTAGCTAGCCTGTCCGGATCGGCGATGGTCGTGGCGGCCTTTATGTTTGCACTCACGCTAGCGGGTCACTTGGTCGAGTGGATAGCTGCCCGTTCGACGCAAAACCTGGCAGCCGCGTCCGTAACAGGCGTGTCGCTGGCCTACCTGACGGTCCAAATGGGATTTCCATGGACTTTGCTGATCTATGCGATCGAACTACTCCTTTCCGTTATGTTCCTTGGCGCGGTTTGGTGGGCCACGAAGTGGTTGGCGTCCAGCAACGGTCGAGTTGAAAGCACGCCCGTTGAGCCACAATCGCTGCAGTAGGCGAACGCGGTTAGTCGCTATTGTGTTCTCCAGACACGCCTGTTCACGAAGTCGGTATAGCTTAGGACAATTCGCATGACCTTCTCGGACACGTTGTCGGGATGGTAATCGCTCGGCATGCGCAACAGCCGGTCCGCACCGCGCGGTTGGCTTTCCAGGATTTTAAGTCCATCAAGTATCCGCTCCAGCTCCAACCCAACCATCATAACCGAAGCTTCCTCGAACCCCTCCGGACGTTCATGCACTTCGCGCAAATTCAACGCAGCAAAGTTGAGGATTGCGCTCTCTTCCGTAATGGTCCCGCTGTCGGATAAAACAGCTCGGGCAGAGCTCTGAAGTTTTATGTAATCGAGGAAGCCAAACGGCTTTTCGAACCTTACCTTAGGACTGCAATCCACGCCGAGTGCATCCAGGCGCTTCCTCGTGCGGGGATGGGTCGATACGATCACTGGCTCATCGTAACGGTCCGCAATCCCATTGATGATCCTCAGCAGCTTTTCCAATCTATCAGGCGCGTCGACATTCTCTTCGCGATGTGCGCTGACGATGAAAAATCTCCCCGGGGCGAGTCCGAAACGGCCGAGCACATCTGAGCCGTTGATCGCTTCGCGGTAGTACTCGAGGACTTCGCGCATGGGACTTCCGGTGACGATTATCTGGTCAGGCGGCAGCCCTTCTCGCAACAGGTATTCGCGAGCAATTTGGCTATAAGTCAGGTTGACGTCCGAGATATGGTCAACGATGCGGCGATTAATCTCCTCGGGCACTCGGAAATCGAAGCACCGATTCCCCGCTTCCATGTGGAAAATGGGGACCTTACGCCTTTTCGCAGAGATGGCTGCCAGACAGCTATTTGTGTCGCCGAGGATGAGCAAGGCATCAGGATTGTGCTTATCCAGCACCTCGTCAGCCGCGATAATCACCTGCCCAATCGTTTCGGCCGCTGATTTCCCGGCTGCCCTGAGAAAAATATCCGGCGTCCGGATTCCAAGCTCTGAGAAAAAGACGTCGTTCAGTTCGTAGTCGTAATTCTGTCCTGTGTGCACCAGGGTGTGCTGGAAATTTGCGTCGAACAGGGCGATGATCCGCGACAGCCGTATGATTTCCGGCCGCGTCCCCACGATAGTCATGACTTTAAGCACTGATAGCCCCCCTGATTAGATCAAGGCGGTTCAAGAGCTCTTTGACCTGATCAATACCAAGGCGTATCGTGTTGTGAGATGTATAGTCTTCGAGAGCTGAAACCGCTCGCTCCCCCTCTACGAAATATTTGTCGTAATTCAGATCGCGCGAGTCGGCGGGAATTCTGTAGTAGTTGCCGAGGTCCTCTGCACGAACCATTTCTTCGCGAGACACCAAAGATTCAAAGAGCTTTTCGCCGTGCCGCGTGCCGATGATTCTCACGGGGTTGTCGCGTCCGAGAACCTCCCGCATCGCGTCCGCCAAAACCCCCACTGTGGAAGCTGGCGCCTTCTGAACAAAAATATCGCCCGACCGCGCATGCTCGAAGGCGTAGAGAACCAAATCCACCGACTCGTCGAGAGACATGAGAAAGCGGGTCATGTTCGGATCGGTCACCGTGAGCGGTTGGCCACGCATGAGTTGATCCAAAAAGAGGGGGATCACCGATCCGCGAGAAGCCATCACGTTGCCATAACGTGTCGCACAGACGATCGTACGGACGGAATCGCTCAGTCGAGATTTGGCGATCATCACCTTCTCCATTAGAGCCTTGGACATCCCCATCGCATTGACTGGATACACCGCCTTGTCCGTGCTGAGCACGACACATCGCTGAACCCCATGACTGATTGCCGCGCGAAGTACATTCTCCGCCCCCAGGACGTTGGTCTTGATCGCCTCCATTGGGTAGAACTCGCAGGAAGGTACTTGCTTGAGAGCCGCCGCGTGAAAAATGTAATCGGCACCACGAACCGCATCGTCGACAGCATGGTAGTCGCGAACATCGCCAATGTAGAACTTGAGGCGCTCATCCCGGAGCGCCAAGCGCATATCTTCCTGCTTCTTCTCGTCTCGGCTGAATATGCGAATTTCCGCGAAATCGCTTGCTAGAAATCTCGAAAGCACGGCATTCCCGAAGGATCCAGTACCCCCGGTTATGAGCAGCGTCTTGTTGGAAAACATACTTATGGTCTCGTTTGGTTAGCAGAAATCATGCATGGCTTGAATGAGCGCGGGCCATTGTGGAGGCTCGTATCCGGTAGCGTGGCGGAAACGGGATGAGTTAAGAGATCGATCGATCCCCACCCTATCATCCGGCTCGATGCGAATTTCCTTCGCGTAGATTTGCGCCACTATGTTCAAGAGATCGTGTTTGCTGATTGCTGCGGCGGAAACATGATAGAGGCCTGTCAGGGCCGGGTTCGGAAGAACGAAATCGCGGATGACCCTGGCTAGCTCGACAGTGGGCAAGCCGGAAAAGATCGCCCGCGTGAACCCCTTAACGCTGCCCTCTTGGTTCAGAAACCAGTCGATCAGGCTGTGGGCGCTGTTCAATTCCCGGCCGATGATCGAAGTCCGCAGTGTTATCGCGTTGTCGTAATCGACTTCGCCGAGCAGCTTGCTTCTCCCATAGAGATCATATGCGTTAGGACGCGAACTTTCACTGTAGTTGCCGTCCGCGCCATCAAAGACACAGTCCGTACTTATGTGAATGAGGCGGGCACCTGCGATCCTGCAGAGTCGCGCTAGCCGGTGTGGCAAGATCGCGTTGATGGGGATTGCCGCCAAAGGATCACTTGCCGAGGAAAGCTGCTTGACCAAGCCGATGCAGTTTACGACGACGTCGGGTGCCACGTCGGCGAACAGATCGAGGAGCGCGTCGGGGTTTTCCGCGTCGGGCAGATTGACCAAATTTCCGCTGACCTCCTCCGAGAAGAGGCGTTGATGGGATCTGGAACGGATTGAGCCAAAAGTTTGAAAGCCAGGACTGGTTGAGAAAAATCTGAAGACTGCATTGCCCAGCATGCCAGAGGCACCTAGCACCAGCAATTTGCGATGAGTCTGTCGTTCCATCACCGATTCCTGATTTACAACCGCGAGCGCGCTAGCTTGCTTCGTGCATGTCGAAAATGATCAATTAGCTGACGAGCAAGCGGCGCGGGCGCAAAATGCGATTTGAAGTACTCGCGGCCCGACTCTCCCATGGATTCTCTCGCTTCTTCGGGCATATTTTTGAGCCGCACCATAGCCTCGGACAGACCAAACGAATCTTCTGCCGGAATTGTTATTCCGGCATTGGCTTCACGAATGATCTCTGCAGCCTCGCCATCTAAACAGGCCAGAATGGGGCGGCCTGCGGCAAGATAAGTTGGAATCTTGCTGGGTATGGTCAGCCCGAAGGCGGCCGACCGCTTCAATGTGACAAGAAGCGCCGATGATTGCGCCAATATCCTTGGCATCATCTCGGCTGGAAATCGGCCTGCCAATACCACGTTGCTCAAGCGACGCCGCTCGATCTGCGTTCTGAGCCAATCGGATCTGCTGCCACTGCCCACAAGAACGATGCATATCTCTGGATCTTGAATGTGACTTGCTGCATCCAGCACGGTCTCCAATGCCTGAGCCGTCCCAAGGTTACCCGCGAACACGACGTTAAATCCCGTGGGTAGTTTGAGAGATGAACTCTCAGGGGATGCGCTCTCCGCCAAGGGGTTGTCACCGGGGTTCGGATGATACGCGATTGGCACGTCGTCACCCACAATGGCCTGTATCTTCCCGATAAATCCGCGAGACTGGACAAGTAGAAGGTCAGCGCGTCGATATATGAAACCAGTGAGCCGCTCGACCGCTGCCAGCATCCATCTGTTTTTTATGAAGCCGGTTTCTTCAAGGCTTTCTGGCCACAGGTCCTGCACCCAAATGACGTGAGCTGCTCCCTTGATACGCCGGAAAACGGCGCCCACCAGTCCTTGCAATATGGGCGAGATTGCGTAGACAAAGATGACGTCGTATCGCTTGGTCCGCGTAAGATACGGGCCCAGCAGCCCTCCAAATATTACAAATGAGAAGTAGTTCCATATCCGTCGAATTCCGCCGCCGCGGCCTCGAGGCACCACGGGTACTCGATGAATCAAGTACCCTGAAGGGTGGGTCTCGGTCCCGAAGCCAAAGGCGCTATAGCCCTCGAAAATCTTGCCCTGTGGATAGTTTGGCTGCCCGGCCAAGACCTCAACGTCGCAGCCTTGGTGCCGCAGCGATTCGACAACCTCATTTATCCTGAAACTCTCGGGCCAAAAATGCTGGCTGATCACCAGTACGCGCAATCTCTCCTCGGTCGCGCCGCTTTCTGTTTGCAGACCCTCAGTTGCCGGGTAAATGAAATTCATTGCCGTAGCGAGCGCGTGTTGCTCATTGTCAGGTGAATATCAGGTCCCGCGGTGAATTCTGGTACTGTCGATTGAAGAAGGCGAAGCGCGCCCTCCAAATCCAGTCTATCTATCATACGCTGCATCTCATCGAAGATGCGCTCGATCATCGCCCGCTCAATGGATCGCGCAGACGCTGCCAGGATTCCCGGCGACCCCGTCTCACGCAATGTCTCGTTACTGTCGAACAGTTCTTCGTAGAGTTTCTCTCCGGGACGCAGCCCGGTGTAAGCGATTTGAATGTCGGTGTCCGGACGCAGCCCAGATAGGCGGATGAGGTTCCTCGCCAGGTCAGCAATCTTCACCGGTGAACCCATATCGAGAACAAAGATTCGGCCGCGCTCATTAACGTCGTCCGGATCATGGGCTGCTGCCTGCAGCACCAGCAGGCACGCTTCGGGAATGGTCATGAAAAAACGCACAATGTCCGGGTGGGTCACTGTTACAGGGCCGCCGGCCCTTATCTGCTGTTCAAAGAGCGGAACCACGGATCCGGCTGATCCCAATACGTTGCCAAATCGAACCGTCATGAAGCGCGTGGTGGACGTCTTTTGATCGATATCCATCGCTTGGCAATACATTTCCGCCATACGTTTAGTGGCTCCCATGACGTTAGCAGGGTTTACTGCCTTGTCGGTCGAAACCATGATCATCTTGGAGACTTTCCAGCGCAATGCGGCGTCGGCAACGTTCCGCGTACCGATGGCATTGGTGAAAATGCCCTCGATTGGTTGAGCCTCCACCATCGGCACGTGCTTTAGAGCAGCTGCATGAAAGATCAGATTGGGTGCGTGGGTTTCAACGACGTTGCTGATCGCCTCCCTCTCGCGCACGTTGCACAGCACCGCGTGGATACGTAGGTCAGGATGCTTTTGGCTCAGCTCGGATTTGATGCAATAGAGCGCATACTCATTGGCATCCACGAGAACGAGGCTCAGCGGACTGAGATCCAATACCTGTCGCGCCAGCTCGGACCCGATCGAACCTCCGGCTCCGGTGATCATCACGTTCTTACCGCCAATCATAGCGGTGATTTTCTGCGTGTCTAACCTCACGGGCGCACGCTGCAGGAGATCCTCCAGTTTTATCGGGCTAAGTTGAATCTCCGCATCGATACTCTTCATGTCGAGCAGATTGGGGAGTGCCAGCAACTCCACCTTCTGCTGCGCCGCGACGTCCACCAACTCCTCGAGGCTGGCGTATTGCTGATATTCCTCGCGAGATCGAGTAAGGATTATTGCCTCGGCCCGGCGGCCCCGCGCTTCGAACCGGTCCAATATCTGAGGCAGGTTGCTCAGCGGCCCCACGACCGGAATACCCCGGATCGCTCGCCCTGTTCTTCGGCCGCGTTCGTCGAGAATTGCAAGCACCTCCACAGAGGCACTTTTTCTCTCCTTGATCGTTCTTATGAAAGCCTCGGCATTATCGGTCGCCCCGATGAGAAGAACGTTCTTGGCGCTTCCTTTGGCAACCTTCCCCTTTCTAACATCGTGCCGATTCCGATAGACGCGGTATGCGGCACGCGGCCCGGCCAGAAACACGATCGCGAAGGCCCACGCGATGAGAATGGAAGAACGTGGGATCGAATTCAGTCGATCGACCAGAAATTCGATGACCGTGAAGATGGCGAGAGATGCGGTAGTTACGCCGGCGATCGCCAGGAAATCTGACAGCGATGCGTAACGCCATACGCCGCGATTGAGCCCAAGGAAAAAGCCAGTGATGCTGACTATGAATCCGAAGAGTGCCGCAGCTGCAACGAACTTCCAAAAGTTCCCCGAGAAGCCGTCCAACCTCAATGCGAATGACAGCAACAGCGCGGCGGCCCCCATAAGGCCATCGTGCACGAGGGCCAAACCGCGCAATGTCAAGAGCCGCGAGATGACGCGGGGCCTCTTGGACCCGATCTTTGAATGGGCGACTTCAGATTTTTTGAGACCGGAAGGCACTAGGCTTCACCTTGAAGACACGAATGCTTCCGGCCTTTCTCGATCGATATTCGAGACGATCGTCCACGCCCTGTGCGGTTCAGCAGCGACACGTTCTGCGCTTGCCATGGCGTCGGAGATGACAGTGTCCGGCAGGAAGGTCGCATTTTAAAACCAATTGTCCTGATATCTTTCTTCTTACCCAAACATGAGGTCCGGTGCTCCGGTGCTCGGAGAAGTCTGTACCGCACATGGCCTGATCGTCCAATACTTATTTCCAGAAGTGCACCGCGATGACGAGCAGAGGGCGTCAGCGTGGATCATTGTCCGGCTCGCAAGGCACGCAGGGTGCGTGTTCAAATTCTGCCGACGTAAGACCCGGGGCTAAGACAACCCCACACGCCGCTGATGCAGTGTACCACGTATCCGCCAATCGACGCAAAAGACCCTCTCTCATTCGAGCGACGACCTAATATGCGCCCTTGCCGCCACAAGAGTGTGCAGGCCTGGACAAGAAGTGAAGATCATCTGTCGGAATGTTTTCGGTCCTCGGTCGACGCTCGCTCGACACACCGCCGCCTCCCTGCGAGGAGATTGCATCGGGACCGATCAAACCCAGCGCGTTGGCGGCGAACTGGAAATCTTTCGACTGCTGGCGATGCTTGCCATGGCGGCCGGTCCGACCTGAAACGCGAACCGGAACGAACTCCATTCTGTCTGCCACATCGCGTAACTGAAGCCGCCTGCGGCAAAAAATCACTATGGGTGGACCTGCCAAGCCCACCCGAGCCTGCTGGCTTGCATGATTATTTAGTAAAAACTAATAGAATAGCGTCTTTTGCCGCGAATTCGCCCCGATCTTTGAAGAGAGCGGTACTGACGGCGTGCCTGCATGAACTCCACCACCTTGCGGAGAAAACGAAGTCCCCGATGGTCAAGGACAATGCCACAGTAGGCGTCGTGGTGCCGATGTTCAACGCGGAGCGAACCATTCGCTCCACCCTGACCAGCATCTGCCGCCAGAACTACCAAGCACTGGACATTATCGTGGTCGACGATGGATCGACGGATGAGTCCGCATCAATCGTGGCCTTCTGTGCCGATAAAGATCGGCGTATACGCCTCATAAGGCAGTCAAATGGCGGAGTTGCGCACGCTCGCAATCGCGGCGCGGCTTCTACCGACGCGGAATTTCTAGCGTTTGTCGATGCGGATGATCTTTGGGCCCCATCCAAGATCGCATTGCAATTGCGCGCCTTGCTGGAAGGTGGCTCTTCAGCAGGCCTGGCATATTGTTGGTTTGCGCATATCGATGAGGACGGTCGGGTATTCTCGCTGCATAATCACCCCGACGCCCAAGGTCATGTGCTCCAGCGCATGTGCAGACAAAATTTTGTCGGCAATGGAAGTTCGATGCTTGTACGTCGCTCCGCATTCGAGCAAGCGGGACAATTCGATTCGTCCTTGCGGGCCAAGAGCGCACAAGGCTGCGAGGATCTTCTGATGTGCCTCAGAATAGCGGAAAGTTACGAGTTCCGTGTC
This sequence comes from Mesorhizobium sp. B2-4-17, assembly GCF_006441275.1. Classification (NCBI taxonomy): domain Bacteria; kingdom Pseudomonadati; phylum Pseudomonadota; class Alphaproteobacteria; order Hyphomicrobiales; family Phyllobacteriaceae; genus Mesorhizobium; species Mesorhizobium sp. B2-4-17. The sequence continues at coordinate 11,743 of NZ_VFUX01000035.1, forward strand.
GTGCCTCAACATCTTGTGGGCTACCGAATGACGAACGTCAACATGTCGAGCGATGTCATGCAGATGCTTCGTTCCTGCGAAATCGTCCTTGCCGAGTTTCGTGAAAAATATCCGCAATTCGGGGGCGATCTCGATGCCCATCTGGTCGACATGATCCATTGGCTTGCCACAAGAGCTTTGATTGAGGGACGGTTTTTCGCGGCCTACGACCTGCTGAAGAAGTCCGTCGTCCTGGACCCACGCACCGCGATTTCTGGTCTGCCTGACATCGTAGACGCATATTGCCGGGCCAGGCTGGTTCCTCGCTGGATCAAGCTTCGAGTGAAACGGATGCTAAACAAAGACGCCGAATTTCGGCCTCTTTATAGCGAAATGAGCTGGTGAAAATGTCATCCACTCCAGACGGGCACGTAAATGTGCTGGAGGCAGAACTGCGGGAGATGTTTGGCGTGGACGGCTGCGTAGGTGTCCGCCACGTGGATCTAGACATCCAAGGTGCTCCTGAGGACTGCGATGCCGGCATGATCGTCTTGTGGCGCGGCGGGCTGCCGGTCGGGCATTTGCTCAGGGCGAGCGACGGGGAGTGCCGCATTGCCCCAATTGCGATCGCTCAAGACTCAAGCCCGGCTCCACCGGTTCTGGACCTGCCGAGCGCCAGCGTGGTCATCTGTACGCGCGACAGGCCGAAAGAGCTGCGGCGCTGCCTCTCCTCGCTCCCTCTGCAAACCCTTCCGCCCGCGGAGGTCATTGTGGTCGACAACGCGTCGGCAGGCGGCGAAACGCGCGAGGTAGCGCTCGCTGCCGGCGCAATCTATGTCCGCGAGGACCGACCCGGCTTGGATATTGCCCGAAATCGAGGCGCTGAGCGTGCATCCTCCGAGATCGTTGCCTACACGGACGATGACGTTCTGCTTCATCCGCAATGGCTTGAGCGGCTGGTCACAGCATTTGACAGACCTTCGATCGGCGCGGTGACGGGTCTTGTGCTGCCCGCCGAGATTACCACCGAAGCGCAGCGTTATTTCGAGACATTCTGGAGTTTCGGGCAAGGCTATACACCTCGGATTTTCCGCGCGGCCGATTTTGCCGCCAGCAAGCACGAGGTATTCCCTGCCTGGAAAGTTGGGGCTGGCGCCAGCATGGCGTTCCGGCGCGACGTGTTTGACCACGCCGGGCTGTTTGACGAGCGTCTCGACGTCGGTCAGGCCGGATGTTCTGGAGACTCCGAATATTGGTATCGGCTGCTCGCCAATGGATATGACTGCCGCTACCAGCCCACCTCCGTCGCGTTCCATTTCCACAGGCGGACGATGGAAGGCCTGGCCAAGCAAATCTACTTCTACATGCGCGGTCACTCAGCCGCTTTGCTCGTCCAGCATGAACGGACTGGCGTCAGGGCGAATTTGAGACAGGCGTTCAAATGGAAGCCGCTTTGGTATCTCGGCAGGGTTCGCAGGAGGCTGCTTGGACGCAGGGTCCCTGAGGATCGTTTCCTTTGGCAGGAAATCGCCGGCTATGTGTCGGGGCTCCTGTTCTACCTCCGAACCAGGCGCGGGTAAGACGGCGTGGTGCATCATCCCCTGGTTTCGATCGTGGTGCCTGCGCACAATGCGGAGGTGACGCTGGCGCAGGCGCTCGATTGCCTTGTCGGTCAGGATATTGCTGATTGGGAGGCGATCGTCGTCGACGACGCCTCCACGGACCGCACCCCCGCGATCATCGCCGGCTATATGGAAGGCGACGCCCGATTTCGGACGCTGAAGTCTTGCGCCCACAGCGCCGCCGGCGCGCGCAACAAGGGGATTTCGACAGCGCGCGGCCGCTGGCTGATGTTCCTGGACGCGGACGACTGGGTGGACGCCGGCTTCCTTGCCAAGATGCTGGCCGCGCTGAAAACCGCGCCCGATGCCGTGGCCGCCTATTGCGGTTTCCGGCGCGTGATGCCCGATGGCGCACTCACCCCGCCGAGCATCGCGACCGAGGTTGCGATCGAGCCCTTCGAGACATTCGCGCGCCGGTGCGGCATCCGCACGCACGCGCTGCTGATCGATCGGGCGACAATCGTCGAGCTGGGCGGTTTCGATGTGTCGCTGCGCACCTGCGAGGACTGGGATTTGTGGCAGCGCGTCGCACGTCAGGGCAAAAATTGGCTGATGGTCGACGAGCCGCTCGCTTTCTATCGGGCCAGCCCCAACTCGCTCACCCGCAATTCAACGCAGATGCTGGCAGACGCGGAAATCGTCATCGCCCGCGGCTTTTCTGCCGACCCCAGGGTCAAACACCCAGCCCCGGCGCACGCCAAGGGGGCGATCCCGGCGAACGGCCGCACCGCTTCCGAAGCGCTCGCCTGGTTCGCGTTGTGGAATGCCGCGTCGGATTGCGGCAGCGGCTCGCGCCTGGCCAACCCGGAGCCCCTGCGCGCGCTCCCCGTGGGACGTAAGTGGGCGCGTGAGGTCGCCAAGGTGATTTTCGACGGCCTGATGGTGGGAAGCCTGTCGGGGCCGGCGCAATTGGCTGCCAGATGGGACAGGTTCGGCGGCCCCTTAAGCAAATTGATCGTCGAACTCGGCCAGGTCTGGGACAATCCCGTGGCGGGTCGCCGCGTCCAATATCACCTTGAGCAAATGCTTCTCGACTTCGATGACCTTGCCGCGCCGCGTCCGCTAGCGCGAACGCTAGGGATTCGCGTCGACGCCCGAAATCCGACCTCGACCGAACTGCCGGAAGGGATCGATCAAATCTACGCCTACCTGATGATCGACGGCAGGATCGAGGCTTTGGTGCAGTTCGGCGCACTCGGGAAAGTGACGAGGCGTCATTGGATGGAATTGATCCTGGATCTCGTGCCCCCTCGGGAGATCATACGCGGCCTCTCCGGCCATCGGCGCATGGCGTTCCGCTTCTGGAAGGGCGTTGCGCGGCTGGCTGGCCGATCGCCTGTACATGCACTGCAAAAGGGTACCGGTGCCGACAAGTCAGACATGCTTGCAGCATCGGCGTTGCTGTCCATGGCGGGACGCCGGTCCGATCAAGACAGCCACTACGGCAGGCTCGCGCGGTTGGCGGCGGAAGCCAAGCAGTTGATGCGCTCGAGCGCCGAAGTTGCGGAGCCTCTTGCAGCGCCGCGTCACGCACCGGCCGACGGTGGGCGCGACAATGATCGCGCGTCGTTCTGGGATCGCCATTTCGCGACCGAGGATCCCTGGAACTATGGTTCGGCCTATGAACAGGAAAAATATGAGCGGCAGCTCGAAATTCTGCCGGCCGGCCCAATCGGCCGGGCGCTCGAGCTGGCCTGCGCGGAGGGCCATTTCACGCGGCAGCTGGCGCCGCGAGTGGGCCATTTGACCGCGACCGACATCTCCGCCGTAGCCATCGCGCGCGCGCGCGCGCGATGCGGCGATCAGCCGAATGTCGAGTTCGGGGTGCTGGATTTCTCTGCCGACACGCTGCCGCGCGAGATGGATCTGATCGTCTGTTCGGAAGTCCTCTACTATTTGGATGATCTCGCCGAGTTGCGGCGCGTCGCCAAAAAACTCGTCGAGGCTTTGGCGCCTGGCGGCAGTTTCGTCAGCGCACACGCATTCGTGCTGCGTGACAATTTGGAACGGACGGGCTTCGACTGGAACACATTCGGTGCACAAGCGATCTCGGAGACGCTGGCGGCGACCGAAGGCCTCATCCTCGAGCAATCGATCCAGACCGAGCTCTATCGCATAGACCGCTTCCGCCGCCTGCCGCCAGGCGACGTGGCGACGGAACCGACGATTGACCATGTGCCAATCCGCGCGCCCATCGAAAGGGAGGTCGCGCGAAAAATCGTCTGGGGCGGGGCGCGGGCCTTGCGCCGCGATGTCGCGCGCAGCGAGCGGCGGCAGCGTATCCCCGTCCTCATGTATCATGGCGTCGCCGATGATGGGCCGGCCGCGCTCGCCCGTTTCCGGTTGGCGCCCGCCGCGTTTGCCGAGCAGATGGCGTGGCTGCGCGCCAACGGCTTCCACGCGATCATGTCCGAGCAGCTGGAATGGTTCATCGCCAACCGTCACCCTTTCGTTGGCCGCCCGGTGCTGATCACGTTCGATGACGGCTTCCAGAACTTTGCCGACCATGCCTGGCCGATCTTGCGCAGGAACGACCTGACCGCGGAAGTGTTCCTGGTGACGGATCTGGTGGGGGACAGTGCCAAGTGGGATGCCGACTGCGGTCCGCCGACGCCGCTCATGGACGCCGGGACGGTGCGGCGCCTCGCCGGCGAAGGTGCGTTCTTCGGAAGCCATATGGCGACGCATCGTGCCATCGACGGTCTGTCGAGCTCCGAGCTGGCCGCCGAACTGCTGCGCTCCCGCATGTTCGTCGAACGATGGACCGGCCGGCCAACGACGACGTTCGCGGCGCCTTTCTCTGTCACCGACCGGCGGCTTGGCCGGCTGGCCAGGGAGTGCGGCTATCGAACCGGCTTCGGCGGCAGGCACGGGCCGGCGGACCTCGATTGCGATCCGATCGACCTTCCCCGCATCGAGATTCGCGGCGATCGTTCGCTCGATGACTTTGTCGCCATTTTGGAGGCCGCACTCGAATGAACGGTGAACTTGTCAGTGTCATTATCCCCGCGCACAACGCGCAAGATACAATCGACGAGACGCTCCGCAGCGTTCGCTCGCAGTCTCACCGCGCGCTTGAGATTATTGTCGTCGACGACGGTTCACGCGACCAGACTGTCGCCATTGCCCGACGTCACATGGAGATCGACCCGCGGATGCGGCTGATCGAGCAGGCAAACGCCGGCGTGGCCGCTGCTCGCAATACGGGTTGGCAAGCGGCGAGATCCAATCTGATCGCCTTTGTCGATGCCGACGATCTGTGGGCGCCGACCAAGATCGAGCGGCAGCTGGCTGTGTTCGACCGGACAGACGAGAAAGTTGGGCTCGTCTACTGCTGGTATTTGGTGGTCGATGCCCAAGGCAAGGTAACTGATGATCAGCATCGGCCAAACTGGCGGGGCGATGTGCTTGAACGCCTCTTCCACGGCAATTTCGTTGGTAACGGCAGCGCCGCCCTGGTACGCCGGCAGGCACTGATAGACGCCGGCGGTTTCGAGAGCGGACTGCGCGCGGCGGGCGCGCAAGGTTGTGAAGACATCCTCTTCTATTGTCGCGTCGCCGAACGATACCTCTTCGAAGTCGTCGAAGAGCCGCTGGTCGGATATCGTTACCTTCCGGGGAATATGTCAAGCAACATGACGCGCATGCTGCGATCCTGGATGCTTGTGGTGGACGAGATGCTCGGCCGCCACCCGGATGCGGCATCCACGCTGCGTGAGGGGTTGCATTTCTATTCGGTCTGGCTCCTGGAGCGAACGTTGCGCCAGCGGCAACCACGCTATGTGCTTCCGATCCTGTCGCTATTGCTTCGCCATCATCCTGCGATCGCTATGCGGATAATCGTCATCGATTTGCCATGGGTCGGCGCGCATTTGGCCAAGCGCGTCGTGACGAGGCTGGTGCGTGGTCGCCGGCCGATCCGCTCGCAGGTGACCGCGCGCTTCCCGACCGGGGAACTGAAATGAGCGAAGCCAACGGCCCCACACGCCGCGGTGCGGTCCGTGCTTCGTTGCGCGATCTTTCGCAGCTGCTTCGCATCGTTGGAAAGCCGCGCTGGGCGACCCCGGTGCTGCTCGCGCTCGGCTTTCTGTCGTCCTTGGCCGAGACGCTCGGCATCACGTTGATCCTGCTGTTCCTCTATCTGGTGTCCGATCGGATCACGGAAGCAGGAGGTGGCCTTCAGGGTAGAGCGCTGGGCCTGGCAGTCGCCTGGTTCGGTAGTCCCACTCGGCTCGCCGTCGCGATCCTCCTGCTCATCCTCGCGCGGGGAGCACTAGCGCTGGTGTATTCGTTGATAAGCTCCAGCATTGGCGAACGGATCAGCGAACGCGTGCGCAACCTCATCCACCAGCAATATCTCAGGGTCGCTTTCGGATCCATCCAGCAGCACGAGCAATCGCAACTCATGGAGGTGCTCGGGACCGAATCGTGGCTGGTCGCGCAGTCCTATGGGGCGGTCACCCGACTCATCATAAATAGCTGCTCGATCTTCGTGTTCGCCGTCTTCCTGCTCATGATCTCCTGGAAGATCCTGCTGATCGCAGCTCTCGGCTCAGTTGCGATCTCCGCGATCTTGCGCATCTTTTCGCGGCCCGCGCGTGACCTGGGGCATCAGGTAAAGAAGATCCATCAATCGCTCGGCGAGCACATGCTCATGACGCTCCAGGCGTTGCGCACCATACGCGCCTATGGACAAGAGGCGCTGCATCAGCGCCGTTTCGTGCAATCGTCAGCGGCCGCGCGCAACGCCTCGTTGTCCATGATCCGCCTTTCGTCGTGGATCGGCCCAACCACCGAGATCGGTTATCTGGGAATGTTGGGCACTATCGTTCTGGTCTCCGGGTGGTGGCATATCAGCTTCGAGGTGACACTGGCCGCTGTCGCGCTGCTGTATCGATTGCAGCCGCATACGCAGGAGTTCGAAAGCAACCTGCTGTTTCTGGCTCAGATGCAGCCACAGCTGCGCTCGGTCTTGGAGATGATCCGGTCCGAGGACAAGGAATATCCATCGCAGGGCACAATCGCGCTCAAGGATTTGAACGCGAGTATCGTCTTCGACCACGTAAGCTTTGGCTATGATCCAAACACGCCGGTGCTCACCGACCTGTCGCTCGAGATTCCAGCCGGAGTGACTACGGCGCTGATCGGTGCAAGTGGCGCCGGCAAGACTACGATCGTGAATCTCCTTCTGCGGCTATACGAACCGACCTCCGGTAGCATCATGATTGACGGCACCCGGCTCGCGGAAATCAGGCGGGACGATTGGCTATCCAAGATCGCCGTGACCGGTCAGGACGTCGACCTCGTCGAGGGCACGGTGACGGAGAACATCCGAATGGCCAAAGCCGATGCGACCGAAGAAGAGATCATTGCCGCCGCCCGCAGTGCCGGTGTCTCGGCATTCGTCGAGGGCCTTCCAGACCGTTATGACACCTGGATCGGACAGGAGGGACTGCGATTTTCCGGTGGCCAACGGCAGCGCATTGGCCTGGCGCGGGCTGTATTGCGCGATCCGGACCTCCTGATCCTCGATGAGGCGATGAACGCACTCGATACCGCGCTCGAGGACCAGGTGCGGCGTGCGATTGGTAGGCAGCTTGGTAGCAGGACAATTTTGCTGATCACGCACCGCATCGACACAGCGCGTGAAGCCGCGAATGTAATTTGGATCGAGAACGGCAGAGTCATCAGCCAAGGGCCTGCCTCACTCGTCGTTCCTCAATATCAACATCGCCAGCACGAAGTGGTACGTGCGTCCGAGGCTGAAAGTGAGGGGCCGTGACGTCCCCGATCGCCAGCGTGTCGGTCCGGCGCGGGGCAATGGAATCGACAGTTTCGGCCGGCGCGGTTGCTCTCTTGCTGACGGGCGGGCAGGCCAGCTGGCGGAGTGTCGTACCTATCACAATTCACAATCGGCTACGATACCAAGCCAGTGCCGTCTCGACGATCCTGTCGATTCCAGATTGCTCGGGTGTCCAGCCAAGCTCCCGGCACGCCTTGCCTGCCGCGGCTACGAGCGCTGGCGGGTCACCTGCCCTGCGCGGGCCGTAGACCACCGGAAGGCGCGACCCCGAAGCTCGGTTCACCGCATCGACCAGTTCCTTCACCGTCGTTCCGGTTCCCGTCCCGAGATTGTAGACGTCGACACCCTTGTCGCGGAGAAGCTTCTCCCCTGCCAGGACGTGAGCACGCGCGAGATCGGTGACATGGACATAGTCCCGTACCGCGGTTCCATCGCGGGTATCGAAGTCGGTGCCGTTGACGGTAAAAATCCGGCCCGGCCTGATCGCCGCCTCGATGGCGAGCGGTATGACGTGTGTTTCCGGTTCATGCCGCTCACCGACCTCGCCATCAGGATCGCATCCGGCCGCGTTGAAATACCGGAGTATGACCGCGTTCAGGCCATGGGCAGACGACAGATTGTCCACCATCCGTTCTATGATGAATTTCGACCATCCATAGGGATTGATGGGCGACTGCGGATGCATTTCATCGATCGGCGAGCGAACCGGAACGCCATAAGATGCGCAGGTGCTGGAAAAGATCAGCTTGTCGACGCCGACCTTCAACATTTCCTCGAGCAAGACCAGCGACCCGAAACTGTTGTTTCGGTAATAGAGTTCGGGGTGCTCGACGGACTCGCCCACATACGCATAGGCGGCGAAATGCGCCACCACATCAGGCCGATATTGTCGTAGCGCCGCCGACACGGTCGCGGCGTCGGAAATATCGCCCTCGACAATCGGCCCCCATTTGACCGCGTCGCGCCAACCGCGCGAGAGATTGTCATATGCGATGACCGACCAGCCGGATTCAGCGAACGCCTTGCAACAGTGCGATCCGATATAGCCGGCCCCGCCGGTAACCAGGACAGTCTTCATTCGGCAGCGGTCGATCGTAAATGTTTCGACGAAACCAAGCTTTCGAAATAGGCGATGGTCTTGGCAAGACCATCGCGCAATGCGGTTTTTGGTCTCCAATTGAGCTCATGCAAGGCGGTCCCGATATCGGGCTGCCGCTGCTTTGGGTCGTCAATTGGCAACGGCGTGAATTTAATCGCCGACCGGCTTCCAGTGATCTCGATCACAAGATTGGCGAGCTCGAGCATCGTAAATTCGACTGGATTGCCAAGATTGATCGGACCGGTAACATCGTCATCGGTCTGCATCAAGCGAACCAGACCGTCGATGAGATCGTCGATATAGCAAAATGAACGTGTTTGCTGGCCCGTCCCATACACTGTTATCGGCTCGTTCTGTAACGCTTGGACGATGAAGTTGGAAATGACACGGCCGTCGTCCGGACGCATCCTCGGGCCGTATGTGTTGAAGATGCGCGCGACCTTGATCCGCAGCTTATGCTGTCGCCAATAGTCGAAAAACAGAGTTTCGGCACATCTTTTGCCTTCGTCGTAGCAGGAACGGGGTCCTATCGGGTTTACCCTGCCCCAATAGTCCTCGGTCTGCGGATGAATTTCAGGATCGCCGTAAACTTCCGACGTGGACGCCTGAAGAATTTTGGCGCGAACGCGCTTGGCCAGCCCCAGCATGTTGATCGCCCCATGGACGCTGGTCTTGGTCGTCTGGACCGGATCGAACTGGTAGTGAACGGGACTTGCAGGACAGGCAAGATTGTAGATCTCGTCGACCTCAACGTAGAGCGGAAACGTGACGTCGTGACGAATGATCTCGAAGGACCTGTTGTCGAGGAAATGCGAGACGTTTCTTCGGCTTCCGGTGAAAAAATTGTCGACACATGTAACCTCGTGACCTTCACCAAGCAGTCGCTCGCACAAGAACGATCCCAGAAAACCCGCGCCCCCCGTCACCAGAACTCGTTTCGCCCGCTGCATTTTCGAACCCTTCCGGCCAATTTAGACATCCCTAATAAACTAGCCGGACAGTTGGGCGATTCAACAGCACGCCGCCTTCAATTTACATTACCGACAAGACATCATTGCCGGATGCGCCCGCGCCGGGGCGTATTCCGGGGGTTGAGGATGATGCTCTGCGGCTCGCCTTGCTGGACAACCACGCTGTCTCAGGATCTTGCTGAAACGAGCCGCTTGTTGTCGCTGGCTAACAGCGCATATGCCAGCATTGTCATACGATACTCCCAGCGTCCGGGTTCCCGTATTTCTCTGACAGAGGCCACCCTGGGAAAGGGGCGCAGTACGAGGAAATTATCCGTCGATTTCGGTACTCAAGATCGATGACACACCAATACAGTCCGGGAACTGCACACCTGGTACGGTCACGCCATCGGCGCCGCGCCGCGCCGTTCGAGCGCTGTCTTGCGGATGATTTCCGCGATCTCTGGGCTGCTGCTGCACAGCATCTGGAAATCCACCGAGTGCAGCGACAGGAGTGAGACCACCGTTGCGGCGCTGACGGTCGCCGCACGCGGTTCGCCGCTGATCAGCGCCATCTCGCCGAAGAAGGCGCCAGGGCCAAGCTCCACCGGGTTCGGCAGCGCAACGCTGACGCGCCCCTCCACGACGAAGAACATCTGATCACCGCGCTCGCCATTGCGGCAGATCACGGCGCCCGCCGGCAGGACGCGGGGTCTTAACGAGCGCACGATCTCGACTAGCACGGCCGGGCCGAGCTTCTGAAACAACGGCACGCCGGCGACCAATTGCCAATTACGGACGAAATCCCCGCGACGGACCTCTTGATAGAAGCCGGTGGCAAGAATGCCAGCCCAGAGCGCGAAGATGCCGATGCCACTCATCATGACCACCCCGGCAAGGACGCGGCCGGCGAAGCTTTCCGGAATAGCGTCGCCATAGCCGGTGGTGGACAGCGTGACCACCGCCCACCACATTGCCTGGGGGATGCTGCCGAACTTTGCCGGCTGAATGTCGCGCTCGATGACATAGGCCGCGAGCGCGACGGCGAACAGAACGACGCCGAAGAGCGTGGTGACGCCGATCAGGTTGCGCGCTTCGTTGGCCAGGACCCTGCCCAGCACCGGGAAGAACGTCGAGTCACGCAGCGGTTTCAGCAGCCAGACAGCACAGTAGAGGCTCCGGTCGGGCGTGCCGACGAGCAGAAATGCGGCGAGTGGAACCAAAACCGCGAGCACATCAATGGCGATTACCGGCGTCCAGTTCCGTACGTCTCCCGCCCGGTGCTTGAGCAGCGTCGCGCCCATTTGCAGGAGATAGGCGCCCCAAATGACAGCAAGCAGGACGGCCAGAGCCAGTCTGCTTCGTCCGGGCATGTCAGGTATCGTGAGCGCAGCCACCGCCAGAAGCCCAGGCGCGGCCAGCACCGCGTTGAGCGGCGCGTAAATTCTCAAGAAAGGCAGTACCGACATTCTGTGCCCACGAGCGGCTGATGCCCGTCAAACTAGAATGTCTTCAAGGCAAGCGCAAAGGCGCTTACTGTCACTGCAATGTGCATCACCAACGGTGAACTCACATGTCCGGGATTGCTTCGTGACCGGACCTGAACAGACAGGCCACACACAACCGGCCCTCGAAGCCCGGATGGATGAAGGACGACAAGCCGACGGGCAGGTTTTATGTAGGGACGTTTTGAGCCTCCCACACCGACGCAAGTGAATCGAAAGAGAAGGCACCAGCGCGCCCAACACCGGAGTATTGGGGCTGCTGGGGCACGGCCAATGACCGGGAGGCTGCATTCCTGCGCTGACATCTGAGGTTCGCTGTAGCGATTTCAGCGATCCCCAAGCAGTGTCCAGTCAATAGCGGGCATGACGTCCTTCGGAACTGTCCCTCCAGAATTTCTCTGTAGCCGACCAGGAACTTCACCAATCCTTTTTGACGGTCAACGGCGCCCCGGACCAAGACTTGCTTGGCGAAGCTGGCAAATCTTCCAGACCGTTGCCGCCCACCGGCAATGGACCTATTCTGTCACACAAGATCGCGAACCGGATGCGAGGCTCATTGCGAAATGTAGTGTTGGGGCGCAGCGTAAATTTTGACGCAACCGAGATTCGTGAAAATTTCGAAAGTTTTTCTAACGTATATTCACCTGTTTTGCGCTCGCCATGAGGAACAATATGGCTGGAAATGGTAGGGGAAAGACGATTGGACTTACGGCTCGCGCCTGGCAGGCAGTTTGTGCTGCCGCACGTGGATTCAACTGTGCACGGGCTTGGCTCAGGCATTCGCCTCGGGCGATTCGGCATTGTATCTTTCTCGTTGTCGTCGTTTCCCTTTCGATGATCGCCCTCGGCTGGTGGATCGATCAATACATCTCCGTGGCAGTTGGGGCGACGACCGGTCCGGATGCAGTTCCCGGCAGAACACGCGTGGCCGCAGCAGTCGCTCTCGTTTGGGCCATCATGCTCGGCGCAATCGTTGTAGTCTTCCGGCGCGCCCATGGCCTGCACCACCAAGGAATCGGCCAGCGCATCCATGATGGCCCGGCACAAATGCTCACCTATGCAATACTGCGCCTTGATGAACTCGAAGACATGTTGCGAGACACCGAAGGCAGCGTCCAACCGGTGCCCAGACAGATAATTCAGGATGTGAAGTCGGCGAGCGTCGACGCGCTGAACGATCTCCGGCAGATCTCGCGCCAGCTGGCGTGACAGGCATGAGTCCAGGAAGATACTGACCGGTGGCCCTGCTTTTCTATGCTCCGGCGCTTGGCGCAGCCATACGAAATCGGACAGCGCTACTCTACTCCGCAACCGGTGCCAAAACTGCACTGGCGTTGCCCGTTGCTTCGCCGGCAATTCCTAAGACACGAAAGAGCTCTTCCCGTTTGAATGGCTTGCTTAGGAAATCGTCCATTCCTGCCCGCAGGCATGCTTCGCGATCGCTGGCATATGCGCTGGCTGTCAAGGCAATGATACGGGCCCGACGACAGTCGGGGGCTGAGGCCGCCTCGATCTCACGGATCCTGGAAGTGGCACGAATTCCGTCGAGCTTCGGCATCGAGCAGTCCATCAGAATTGCGTCAAAACTGGTGTGGCGAACTGCGGCGACCGCCCCCTCTCCATCGCTGGCAACTTGCACAAGGCAGCCAAACTGGCGAAGGGTTTCCTCGAGAAGTCCGCGGACACGCTCATTGTCTTCCGCCAACAGGATGCGTATCGCCGGCCCTGTCGCGGTCGAAAGCTTCCGCTTCGGCTCCGGCAAGCTAGGTTCTTCGCGTGCGATGGGGATTGCGGCTGCCGGTTCGATGGTGATGGTGAACCGGAAGTGAGCGCCATGTGGGTGAGCTTCGCTGACCTGGATGGTTCCGCCGAGCCGTTCGACAAGCTGGCGGCTGATTGCCAGCCCCAGTCCCGACCCGTCCGAATTGGCACCGCGATAGAATTCCTGGAAGATATGCTCGCGATCGTCCTCTGCGATGCCCGAACCCGTGTCCACGACGTCAAAGGCGAGAATGCCGGATATCTCGCTACTGACCCGGACGGTCACTCCGCCGGCCGGAGTATGCTTCAGGGCGTTCGCGATCAGGTTCACCAGGATTTGGCGAATGCGCGCCGGATCCGAGCGGTAGCGGGCGGGCGTGTTCGAAGCGCATTCGACAGCGATCGTCAGTCCCTTGCGGTCGGCAACGGCCCGCATCATGTCGCATGTTTCCAACAAAAGCGTCGAAGGCTCGAACTCGACCGAGTTGACGTTCAGCTTGCCGTGTTCGATCGCCGACAGATCAAGCACCTGGTTGACGATGTCGAGCAATGTCTGGCTGGCATGGTCGATGATCTCAAGTTTGGCCTGCGCACGCCTGTCGGGCTGACTGGCGCGTAGCAACTCCGCCGCACCGACTATCGCATGCATAGGCGTCCTGATCTCGTGGCTGACCCGGGCAAGGAACCGGCTTTTGGCGGAACTGGCCTCCTCCGCTACCTTCTTGGCATTGGCCAGCTCGGCCGTGCGCTCCTCGATGCGCAAGGCGAGCTCCCGATTGTGCCTTTCAACCGTCGAGCCTCTATAGGCGAGCCATCGGAGCGCGGCGGCCAGGGCCACGCTCCCCAAAATCAGGATGATGACCTCGGTGCGGAAACGCTCGTTGATCGACTGGACGGCGGGTGATTTCAGGAACACCGCCGTCGGCACCACGGACCAAAGGCTCCATCCTCCCCCGACATCCGGAAAATCGAGCGGCGTCGAGCTGCCATAAGCGACGTTGTCGAGACCGGCTTCGGTTCGCGGCGAGACTTGCCTCCAAAGTTGGCCGTCACGGGACCCCCTGTAGAAACCGAGCCTGTCATTGCTTAACGCATAGCCGTCGTTCGGCAGAATTTCGGTAAGGACGTCGGACAGCACGACCGCGGTAACGATGCCTCGCAGTTTTCCGTCAAACCCGAAGAATGGAACCGAATAGACAAGGCCCTTGCGATTGTCGTCATCAGGTGCCGTCGGCGAGTAGTGCGTGTTGTCGCACGTAATGACTTCCCTGCTTGCAATTGCAGGATAGTTCAGATTCGAGATTACGTTGTCATTGCCATATTTTCTGTTTAGATAGTCGAGCTGGATTTTCATCGCTCGATATTCAAATATTTCTACCTCTTCTACTCTGCTTTTTACGGAAGAGGCTAAGCGCGCCGAGTTCTGATCTGCATTCTTGCCAACTATAAATTCATCGAACGTCATCAACGGTACTTCTGGCGTCGCCCGATCGGCGTCGACGCGGTCCGGATCGAAATTGGCCGGCACTATGTACAGTTCGGAAACTGAGAGGTTTTCCGCCAGATTGTTGTATATCTCCTGGGCGCTTACCCTCGCATCCTCTTGCAAGGAATGGGATTCGGAGCTCAGCGCTCGCACCGTCGGCAAGCGGGCGATCGTGCGAATGCCTTGGTACATCTGGCGAAAACTGGCCTCGATGTTGACCGCGACTGCTCGATTCTTGGCCTGGTTCTCTGCCTGGAACGCCAGCATCGCGGCCTTGATGTCCATTTCCCGCCCAGTGCTGAACTGGAACCAAAGCAGATAGCCGAGCGAGGCCAGCAGGAGGCAGCCACCCAACTCGATCCAGGAGAGACGCGCGTGGCGCATTGATCTCGGTTCCGCCGCAGGGGCTCTCACTCGTTTGCTATCATCCCGCAAGACCTGCACCGCGTAGAAGGCGGTCCTTAACGCGTCAATTGCCCAGAGGCGGATTTACCCCGCGCGACTTTTGCGCCGCAATTACCGCCGAAACACGGTTTGTGACGCCGTACTTCTGCAGAATGCCAGACATGTAATATTTGACCGTCTTTTCGCTGATATCCAGCTTCTCGCCAATCTCTCGATTGGTAAGACCCTCTTCAACGGCTTTCATGATTTGAGCTTCACGGTGGGTAAGCTGATCGATGGAGGACGTCTGCCGGACGTTCATCTGTGCGGCCTGCAGCAGTTTCGTCGCAAATTCAGGCGAGACGAACGACTCGTCGTTCGCCACCGTCCACATCGCCTTCTTGAGATCCCCGGCGCTCACGCCCTTGAGCACATAGCCTTTGGCGCCTGCGTTCAAGGCAGAAATCGCCGTGGCCGCCAAATCACAGACTGTCAGGATCATGCATCGGACGGAAGGCGCCTGGACGACGATGCGCTTTAGCGCCTCCATGCCGCCTCCTGGGATTCCCAGATCGAGAAGCATGATCTGGGGTCGCCACCGTTCGGCGATTTCCAGCGCTTCACGCGCGGTACTGCCTTCGGCAACGAGACTGAAACCCGCCTCGCCTGAAATGACAGCGGCTAGACCGCGTCGAACGATCGGATGATCGTCGACAATGGCAATTGAAACTCTCTCCAGATCGCCCACGCCGCTACCCCCAGCGCACAACCCAAGGCGTGTCTCACGCCAGTGAGCCGTCAACCCTGCACAATCCCATCAACACCCTGACCATATGTTAGACTTGACTTAAGTGGATGTCAACGCAGCTAAGGATCGACAAAGATTCGAGGTATTCAGCAAATCTTTCTAGATCTCTTTGTGTATAACAATTTGCGTAGGGTAAATCTTTTACACGTTTTGTAGTCACAAAAGAAAATCAGGCACATTGTTTTATCGATACATATAAAATCCCGCGGAGACGCGCATGGAGATTTTGTGATCGCGGTTAAATCGATCGGGCCTGAGAGATCGACAATACAATCATTGCGCCTGTCCCATGCGTTTGAGCCGCCCGCGGGGCTGCGACTGGCTTCGATCGATATTCAATCCAGACACGGCGCAGACGAGCGGACGGAGTTGAAGAAGGACAAGGCGTGTCCGTCATATCGGTGGCGATGCTTTCGAAGTGTTTGAGGCGTTGAGGCAGCGTTCGAGGCCTCGAAATCGCTGCAATCAGGTTTCGGCTGGCTGGACCGCAAGGATTTCGGCCTGGGCTTCCACCGCGGAGACGATGGCGCGCAAGGCGTCGCTGCCAGGGGCCGCCAGCGAGCAAGCGTGTAGCGCCCAGCCCAATCGCTGCAGACGCGAAAGCTTACCTGACAAATTCGACACCTTGGCCCGGTCCTGACCAAAGTCTGGTTTCAGCCCCAACCTTGGTCCAGGCTGGCGCCAGACCATCCGTCGAAATTCCCTAGCCTTTGTGCCGAAAACATCATGCGACGTCCGACCGTAGGCATTCGGACTGGCGGTGTCATGCTTAATCAAGGGTTAACGTGGGGATTAAACCAGTCGGAGAAGACCGGCATTGGCGCTGCTTCACAGCCTCATTGCCCTCCCCCGAGAAGGCACTTCCCAACTCCCGCCAATGCGCCCGAGGGCGCTGACCGTAGTCCTGTCGCCGTTGCGTACGGCACACGAATGGAGAAAAGCGATGCCTTCCATCAAGCCGTTCGACATCACGCTCAGTGATATCAACTTTCTTCTCGACCAGATGCGCGACGCAATCTTCATCACTGGCTACGACGCCGGCGGTCACGCCATCTATGGCTATACGGATGCTGGCGGAACCACCCGGACGCTAGGCCTTTTTGGAACGTTCGACCCTCTAGGCATTATCGATCCGACTACACATCTTTCTATTTACGATGGCGCGCGCGAAGCAAGTGGCTTTCGCATCCCGATCGGGTTTTTCAACAACTTGGTCGAGGTCACCCGCTGGAAGTGGGGTTCTTCGGACAATCCGTTCCCGCGCCTGACCGCGGCCGATTACAACAATTACGTGGCCCAGGTGATGCTCAATCCGGCGCTGACCAATGGATTTCACACGGGCTATCTGGATACACATACCCTTCCCGACACCACTCAACTTGCATCACCGGGCGCCTATGGCGACCTCAACACCACGGTGGTGGACTACACGCCGCGCATGATCACCCAGACGATCAGTTCCTCGTATGGTGCGCCCGGTGCCGCGACTGCCACCGGCATCGTTCTCGCTGGCACGGATCCAGCGATAGTCTCCATGCTTCCTGGCGAGCTGATGATCGTAAGCACCGGCGCTGGCCTGGTTGCCTTCAGCTTCTATATCGGAGCGGATCCTTCCAACGGCAATCTGGTCGGTATCAATGTCAACCCGCCGGCGACCGTAGCCAGTGCCATGCAGGCCATGCAGGTTGCCCTGCGCGATCCTCATATTGGCGGTGTTCCCGACGCGGTGGTCGCCATCGACGCAAACGGTCATATCAGCATGTCATTGGGCTCTCCGCAGGATGGCAGCTTTGCGGTCTTCGACTACGCCGGTCTTGGCCTCGGCGGCACGTTTGACCCTGTCGTGCCCGATGGCGCCAGCGCCATGATCAGAACGGGTGTCTACACCGATGTGGTGACGTCCGAGAATGTTCACGGCGTCGGCGGCACGACTGAAACGATCACCGAATATATGGTGCGAAACCTGAACACGCTGCCGGGTGACCCGTCGACCAGCGGTATCTTCACCTTGTTCGGCCAATTTTTTGACCATGGTCTCGATTTCATCGGCAAAGGCGGCCAAGGCTCCAAGATCATCATTCCGCTGTCGCCTTCCGATCCTCTGTACCGAGCTCCGATGGCAAATGGTCCAAGCGACCCTGGCAACACAACCATCACGATCTCGCGCGCCACGCCGGACGGATACACCGTGGACGATTATCACGGTCGGCCGATCTCGATAGCCGGAGCAGACAACGTCTGGGGCACACCAGACGACCTGAGCGCCCCCGGCGCTGACGGCGTCTATGGGACCGGCGACGATGTTCACGCGGCAATGGTAAAGCCGGCCACGACGTCCTACACAAACCATACCTCGCCTTACATCGACCAAAGCCAGAGCTATGGCTCGGATTCGCAGACCACCTACATCCTGCGCGAATGGGTGAAGGATCCCAACAATCCGGGCCACTACATCGCGGGCGCCGAGTTGCTGGACGGGCACCAGACCCAAGCCTACAACAGCCAATATTTCGACGACTCCTCCTTGACCGGCCTTGGCGTCGGCCAGACCACCCGAACATTGCCCACGCTCAACGAACTGCGCGAGCACCTGCGCCTCACCATGCGCGACGACCTGACGTGGGACGACATCAACAACCTGCGTGCGCGGGATGCTCAGGGTCACGTCATCGACACCAACGGGAGCGTTCCAGGCGGCTTCAACTACACGGGCGAAGCGCTGCTGCTCGACATGAATCCGCGCTTCGACATCGGCCGGCTCCATCCCAATGACGGGAACGCCGGGACGAACTGGGATACCAACGCCGCGGCGAAGGTGGATGCGGCCATCGCGACCCTCAGCCAATGGGTTTCGAACAACGGTCTGGGTTCCTTCGGACTCGTCGGCAACGACCTCACCCTCACCCTCAACGCGGCGATGGGGCCGCTCCAGGCCAATGTCGCGTATACCGGCGCCTATGCCATGGCGCTTTGGGTCGACTTCTCGAACTTCAGCATAACTGCGACCGATGACATCTACGGCGCGGTCAGCGAGATAATGATGGCGTCGGTCGGCGATCATTACGTCGCCGGTGACGGACGTGCCAACGAAAACTTCGGCCTCACCGCCATCCACCATGTCTTCCACGCCAACCACAATGTGCAGCTGATCAACCTCGAGAAGATGGTGCTGGCGTCGCCCGATATCGATGCGCGCCACGGCTATGAGGTCGCGGTCACGCAACACAGCGGTGACGTGGTTGCCAATGGCATCAGCCTGATCAACGGTCACTACGAAGACGCGAACCACAACTACACGCTCGCCGATGGTTCAATTTCCTGGAACCAGGACAAGATGTTCGAGGCGGCCAAGCTTATCAACGAAATGGAGTACCAGCACGTCGCGATCGACCAGTACGCGCGCTTGGTGACCCCCGACCTGCCGGAGTTCGTGACCTACGACAACGACATCAAGTCGGACATCTCGCTCGAATACTCGCAGGCCGCATTCCGCTTTGGGCACTCCCAGCTGCGTGAAACAATTGATGCCATCGACCCCAACGGCACTGTGACCAAATGGGCGCTGGAGGCGGCGTTCCTCAACCCGACCGCCTACGCCCAAACCGGCGCCGAGGACATCCTGCGCGGCATGTCGCAGCAACTTACCAATGAAGTGGACGAGTTCGTCACCCCGGCCATGCAGCAGACGCTGCTCGGCCAGCCGCTCGATCTCGCCGCCATCAACATCGCTCGCGGCCGCGATGTCGGCATGCCAACCCTCAACGAAGTGCGCCGCCAATTGCATGACGCGCTCGTTGCCGAGCGGCTCGCCGATCCGGCGACGCCGCACCACACCAATCTGATCGTCGATGCCCTCAATCCATATACCAGCTGGGCTGAGTTCGGCTCTCAGATGCAGCATCCCGAATCCCTGGTGAATTTCATCGCGGCCTATTCCTTCGACGGAGATCTCGCCAAAGCCCGGGCAATTGTTGGGCTCGAGGATGGCTCCATCATCGAAGGCGCCCCCGATGCCATGAACTATACGTTGCAGCAGGCCGTGGCTTTCCTGAATGGCGGTGACGACGGCTACAACCATATCGATTTCTGGATGGGTGGCCTGGCCGAACTGCATGTGTTCACCGGCCAGCTCGGCACCACCTTCAACGCCATCTTCGAAGACCAGATGGAACGGCTGATGGATGGCGACCGCTTCTACTACCTCTACCGGCTTGGTCTCGCCCTCAATATCGATCCGGACCTGGGTCACGCCATCACGACGGAGCAGTTCAAGGACATCATCGAACGCACGACCGGGGCGTTGCATCTCAACGGCGACGTGATGGGCTGGTCCGATCACACGTTCGAGCTCGCGCCAATGTATACTGCGGCACTCGCGGCCAATGCTGGGATGACGAACGGTTTCAAGATTGATCCTGTCACCCATGCGGTCACCGGCACCAGCACTGCAACGGGCTACGGCATTTATTCCGGCTCAGGCAACAGCACTGCCGGAAACGGTACGCTGCTCACGAAGATCAATGCCGATCTTGGCCTCAGCAATACCTATATCGCCGACTTCCGGCCCGACGTCGGGGAGAACCCCGACGGGACGCCCTCTTCGGGCTACAATTCGCACGAAACCTTCGCCGGCACCGACTACAACGACTGGCTCGATGCCGGTAATGGCGACGACACCATCTATGGCGACAAGGGCAACGACGTGCTCGACGGCAAGGCGGGCGCCGACCACATCTATGGCGGCGATGGCCAGGATGTCATCTACGGCGGCGACATCGAGGACTTCCTCGACGGCGGCGCCGGCGACGATATCATCTATGCCGGCACCAGCGCCGGCGGGCTGGATGTCGCCATCGGCGGCCACGGCAATGACAGGGTGTACGGCGAAGCCGGCATCGACGAACTTTATGGCGGCGAGGGCGACGATTATATCGACGCCGGCGGCGACACCGACCTGGCCTTCGGCGATTCGGGCAACGACATCATGTTCGGCGGCGACGGCCCGGACGAACTGCGCGGCGGTGAAGGCGACGACATGTTGTCGGGCGGCTCGGGCTCCGACCAGCTCAAGGGCGAGCATGGCGACGACATCTTCTTCGGCGGCATCGGCCAGGCGGCCCAGACCGGCGACAGCGATGAAGCGCTGGGCGACACCGGCTTCGACATGGCGGCCTTCAGCGACACCAGCGTCGTGCTCGACACCGCAGCCGACCTGCGCAACGTCAACCTGACCGGCGCGCCTGGCGGAACGGCCTTCGAACCCTTCAACCAGCTCTGGACCGACCTCGAGGGCGTTGTTGGCTCGAAATTCAACGACACCATCATCGGCGCCGACACCGGCGCCGTCGACGCCGAAGGCGTGCAGTCAGGCGATAACTGGCTGATAGGCGGTGGCGGCAACGACACTTTCGGTACCCGCGTCGGCGATGAGACCGGCAGCCTCGGCAACGGTGGCGACGACGTCATCGTCGGCGACTCCGTCCGTCTCGACGCGCTGATCGGGCACTATTCCGGCTACCTGGAAGATCACCCCGAGCTGCCGCAGTTCGATGCGAACGGCAACGCACTGCACGGGTTGCTGAACGGTGACACCACGTTGATAGGAGGCTTGCTCGGCCACGGCGAGGCAGCCGGCTTCGCCAAGCACTTCACTGAAATGCTCAAGACCCATGACCGCAAGGACCTGGTCCTCGGCGCGGACGTTGGTGCAGCGGGAGATCATGACGTCGCAATCTACACCGGCAATGTTGGCGACTACACGTTGACGGCGCTCGACGCCAACGGCGCGATAGTGGCAAATCCCCATGCGAACTGGGGCAATGTGTTCGCGGTCAAGATCCACGATGATGTCGGTGATCGCACGTTGGCCGACGGCACGGTCCTAGCCTCCGATGGCACTGATCTGTTGGTTGGGGTCGAGTATCTCGACTTCGCCAACGACCACAACTTCAACATCCAGGCCTATTTCGACATCGCCCCAACGCTCGATCTGCACTACGCGCCAACCGCTCGGACGGTTCGGGATACGTTTGGCACAAGCAACTCCAGTAGTTACACACGCAATGATGGTACCACGAACTGGAACGGTTCCTGGCAGGAAAGCGGAGATATCAATTCATCAAACAACGGCGCCTCGGGTGGCGCAATCCGGCTTGTCGATACTCAGGCCGGCAACGGTCAAAACTGGGCTCTGCAGTTCGACCGGGAGACCGGCGCCAGTGGGGATGGTGCTTCCATTTCCCGTGGTGTCGATCTTTCAGGCGCAACGACCACCACCAGCGGTGTCCTCAGCACCCATCGGCCGCTGCTGACGTTCGACCTCACCAAGACCGGCATCGGCTCCGGCGAAACCCTGCAGGTCCAGTACTCCTCGAACGGTACGACCTGGACCACGGTTGCGACATACGGCGACGGCAGCAATTCCACCAGCAACGCCACCGGGGGTCAGACGATCGACCTTTCGGGGCAGGTGCTCTCCGCCGACTCGGCGATTCGGTTCGTCGTCTCTCAACTCGGAAACAGCAGCGACTACTTCCACGTCGACAACGTACAAGTTGCCTTCAACGCCGACGCCGACGGCGTCAACTACTCGACCAATTACACCGAGCAACTCACGCCGGCCGCAATAGCGTCGACCCCGCTGATCACCGACCCGGACGACACGAACATGGTTTCGGCGAAGATCGTCCTGACCGACGGTGTCGTCGGGGATCGGCTCAACGTTGGCGTCTTGCCGTCTGGCATTGTCGCAACCGGAAACGGCACCGGCCTCATCACTCTCACCGGGGCTGCTACTCTGGCCGCGTACCGGACGGCGCTTGAGGCGATCACCTTCTCAAACCCGACCAACGACAATCCGACCGGCGCCAATCGGCACATCCAGGTGACGGTCAGCGATGGTCTCAAGAACAGCCCCGTGGCGACGACGACGGTGCATGTGACGCCTGTCGACGATCCGGCCACGCTTCACAACGATACTATCCTGACCAACAATAGCACGACGTCGTTCACTGTACCGGACTGGGCCTTGCTGGCCAATGACAGCGACCCGGACTCGGTTCTCAGCATCAGCGGCGTGAACGGAGGCTCGGAGCTCGCCAACGGGTCGCCGACACACTCGAATAGCAACCAGTCCGTCACGATCCAGGATTCAACAAGCGGTCAAATCGGCGGCTATGGCGGTACTTTCCGATACTATGGCAGCGGTGTCGGTTCGAATGATGTTGGCCGCCCGACGGTGACTGTTTCCAACCAGAACGGTGGAAATCTTACCGGCACGGGGGGTTCTGAAATCATCGTCGACAGCACCAGTGGCACAGGCGTCCATACCATCAACGGCAATGGCGGCAACGACATCGTCTTCGCCAATAACGGCGATGATACGATCGTGACCGGCAGCGGCAATGACTATATCGACGGAGGTACGGGTGCGGACTCGATGACGGGTGGCGCCGGCGATGACACCTATGTCATCGACGACGTCAGCGGCACCAGGGACGTCGTACACGAAGACGTCGGCGGTGGCACCGACACGATCACGTCGTCCAATTCGAGCCTTAATCTCAACGACTCGGTCTTTGCCAATGTCGAGAATGCGACCCTGACCGGCAGCTCAAGCCTGAATATTGTCGGTAACAGCGCTAACAACGTCCTTGTCGGCAACGGTGGCAACAACATATTCACCTGGAACGCCTTGGGCGGCAGAGATACCATCGACGGCGGCAGCGGCAGCGGCGACACCTTCGTTGTCAATGGCAATGCTTCGGCAGAGACGTTCGACATTTACGCGATGACCGGTGGTCAGAATGCTGGCCTGGCAAGTCTGCTCGGCACGAGCTTTGCCACAGACACCGAGATCGTCATCACCCGGACGGTCAGCGGCGTGACCACGGTCGCGGCGGAACTCGACAATATCGACGAGATCACGGTCAACACGCTTAACGTGACTGCCAACAACAACAATGGTGGACCCGATGGTGGCCCCACGGGCGGCGACACGGTCGTCATCCATGGCAACTTCGCGGCCACGGACCTCAACTACTCCACCATCACGGTCAACGGCGGCGAAAGCGACGACACGGTCGATATCTCCGGCCTGACCTCCGATCATCGTATCGTCTTCCATGGTGCCGGTGGGACGAACCATGTCATTGGCGACCTGCGTCCCCAGGACGTCGTCGACAATGGCGTGCCCGGCAACGGAAATGCGCCTGGCAACGGAGGCGACACCTCACAAGGTGACGACGACGACGAAGACGACAACGAGCACCAGAACCGTGCGCCGGTCGTGAACGGAGCCATCGTGCTGCCCCCGCTGGGCGCGAACACGGCGATGCTGATCACCGCGGCGACGCTTCTGGCCGGAGCCTCGGATGCCGATGGCGACTCCCTGACCGTGACCAACCTCACGCCGTCTTCAGGAACTGTCACCCAGGGGCCCGATGGCTGGACCTTCACACCCGATACCGACGACACCAGCCAGGTGAGCTTCAGTTACGACATCAGCGACGGCCAGGCTTCCGTCCACCAAACGGCTTCGCTGGATCTGACGGCGGCTGCCGCGGGAGAAGGCGACGGCGGGGATGCGCCGGTGCCCGGCGGCGATGCCCATCTCGGCACCGATGGTGACGACGTCATGATCGGCGGGCCCGATGCGGACGTGCTGAGCGGTGGCCAGGGTGACGACGTCATCTTGGGCAATGACGGCGCGGACACGCTGCTTGGCGGTGCCGGAGACGACCTCATCAAGGCTGGCGCCGGCGACGACGTCGTCTTCGGTGGCGCAGGCAACGACAACATCTTCGGCGGCGCCGGGCATGACACGATCTTCGGCGATGGCGGCAACGACCGGATATTTGCCGACGAGGGCAACGACGTCGTGGAAGGCGGAGCTGGCAACGACACTGTCTATGCCGGCACCGGCGACGACCACATCATCGCCAATGTTGGCGATGGCGACGACGTCTACTGGGGCGAGGATGGGCAGGATACGCTCGACTACGCGGCCATCGGCGCCAGCTTGACAATCGATCTTGGCAACGGGCTGCTGCACCACGGCAGTGTCTCGAGCGCGCAAAGCGGTCAGGATACGGTGTTCGGCTTCGAGAACATGATCGCCGGTTCCGGCAATGACACAATCATTGCCAACGCCGCCGCCAACACAATGGATGGCGGGCTTGGCAGCGACACCTTCGTGTTCGGGTCGGCAGCCGACGCCAATGGCGATACGATCGTGGGCTTGCAGCCGGGCGACAAGATCGATCTGTCATTGATCGACGCCGACACGAGTGCCGCGGGCCACCAGTCCTTCGTCCTCTTTGCCGGAGCCGGGTTCACTTCGGCGGGCCAGGTGATGGTCAGCTACCAGACCGCCGCGGACGGTGAACATACGCTGGTCAAGGGCGAGATCAACGGAGACGGCGCGGCCGACTTCAGCATCGATGTTGCCGGCCACCACGACCTGGACGGAACCTCGTTCAAGTTCGCCTGAACGTTCTGGCCGCCGGGGCAATCCCTGGCGGCCGTTCAAGTCTGCAGACAGTTCAATATGGTTGAGGTGGGCTTTCATGAGTACCCAAAAGAAACGCACCCGTTCTGCTCCCGATGTGTCGCAATACATCGGCAATTATCGCGGGCTTGCAGTCTTTCTGCTCTGCCTTTCCGGTGTCATCAACCTTCTGGCGTTGACCGGCTCTTTCTACATGCTGCAGATCTACGATCGGGCCTTGCCCAGCGGCAGCGTGCCCACGCTGGTAGCCTTCTCGGTGCTGGCCATCGGACTCTACCTCTTCCAGGGCCTGTTCGACGTGTTGCGGTCCCAGATTCTCGTCCGCTATGGTGCGCGCCTCGACGCCAGGCTGGCCCCGCTGGCCCATCAGGTGGTTATCGAGATGCCGCGCTACGGCTATTCCACGTCGGAAGCACTCGAGCGGGGCCGGGACGTGGATACCGTGCGCGGCTTCATATCCAGCCAGGCCCCTATCGCCCTGTTCGACCTGCCCTGGATGCCGCTCTTCCTGGGCTTCGTCTATCTCCTCCACCCCATGCTCGGATTGCTGACACTCGCGGGCGCCATAGTCCTCATCGCCCTGACCGTCGTTACCGAAGTGATGACGAGAAATGTCGTCAAGGATACGCACCGCGCCGCCATCACGCGTTCGAACATCGCCGACGCACATGCGCGCAATGCCGATATTCTCAAGGCAATGGGCTTCGGCTCGCGTGCCGTGTCGCGCTTTTCAGCCGCCAATGACAAACATCTCCATTTGCAAACCAAGACCAGCGATGTGACGGGGTCCTTCAGCGGCCTGGCAAAAGTGCTGCGCATGATGCTGCAATCGGCGCTTCTGGGCCTTGGCGCCTATCTCACCATGAAAGGAGAACTCTCATCGGGTTCCATCATTGCGTGTTCGGTCGCTTCGGCGCGCGCCCTCGCTCCCATCGACATGGCGATCGGCAACTGGAAAGGTTTCGTCGCTGCACGCCGAAGCTTTGGCCGGCTCAAGGAAACCCTGGCGGCTATGGATGATGAGGCCCGGATTATCGATCTTCCGGCGCCTTGCCAAACGCTGAAAGTGGAAAAAGCAACCGTCGTTGCGCCCCATACCGGCGCGGTTCTTCTGAGCGAGGTTTTTTTCGAACTCAAGGCCGGCGATGCGCTGGGACTGATCGGCCCAAGCGGCGGCGGCAAGACATCGCTGGCCAAAAGCATTGTCGGTGTCTGGCCGCTGCTGCGCGGCTCGATCAGGCTCGACGATGCTGATCTCGATCAGTGGCACAGCGATAAACTTGGTGCCCATATCGGATATCTGCCTCAGGATGTGTCTCTGCTGGAGGGGACGATCGCCGAGAACATCTCGCGCTTCGATCCGCAAGCCGACGCACGCGGGATCGTTGCCGCCGCGCGCGCCGCCGGTGTCCATCAAATGATCGTCAGGCTCAGCCAGGGATACCAGACCGAACTTGGGCCAAACGGCACCTCCCTGGCGGCCGGCCAGCGCCAGCGCATCGGCCTTGCTCGCGCTCTTTACGGCGACCCTTTCCTTGTCGTGCTGGACGAGCCGAATTCCAACCTCGACGCCGAAGGCGAGGCCGCCTTGACGGAGGCGCTCAAGGGCGTTCGTCAGCGTGGTGGCATCGCCATTGTGATTGCCCATCGCCCGAGTGCCCTGGCAGCGGTCGATCTCGTCGGGCTGATACAGAACGGCAAGCTGGTTGCGATAGGCCCGAAGGATGAGCTGATCCGCGAACCGGCGCGCGTCGCCACGGTGCCTGCCTCAGCTGGCAAGACGCGCGCCGCTCCAACGCCTAGCTCTGGCGGCAAGGTGCGCGCCGCGGCGGCCGTTGCGGCCGCGCAAAAGGATTGATGAGCGAAAAATGGACGATCGGCTCGCACTTGGACTGCCCAACCACGAGGAGCTCGACGCTCCGAAGAACCGTTTTAAGTTGCGTGATGCACGCTCGCGCGTCAATTCGGTCTCCGCCTTTCCATTCCTGATCGGTGCATTCGCGGCACTCCTGAAAAAGATGTTCGAGACCGACCAGAACGTCCCCGACAAAAACCCGGGCGGACATGCCGACCAGCCCACCAAGGGCGACGATCACCCACCCAACGCCGAGGACGACCCGGTCGTGACGCAGATACAGAAGATCGGCGATGTCGCGGACTATCTGCGAAGTCTCGCCGAACCCATAGGCGTCAATGTTAGCGACCTCAATTTCGACGTCTGGCAGCCGCATCGGCCCTGGGGCGTGCAAGGGCTGCACCCGAACGTTCGCGCTGGCGTCGGCAACAGCATCCACGGTCCGGTCGGCCATGGCGCCCCGCCGCCACCCGTTGCCAGCAACGACAATGGTGGTGGGGGATCCTCACCTCCCGGTGGCGTTTTGCCGGGCCATGGCGGGAGCGAAACCGGCGGCGGGTCGGGCCCGGGCGGCAGCGGGGGACAAGGAAATCAGCCCGGCCAAACCGACCCCGGCCAGGGTTCGCCAGGACCGACCAAGTCAAATCGGCGGCCGGTCCTGACCGGTCCGGTCTTTCTTTCCGACGGCATGATGAACCTGTCGGTCATCATCACCATGGGCGAACTGCTGAATGGCGCCAGCGACCCGGATGGGGACAATTTGATCGTGCGCTCGCTGGAGGCCGATAGTGGTGAACTTCGCCGCATCGGACTGGAACGATGGCTCTATACGCCCGAGCACGACCAGATTGGAGCCGTCACGTTCCATTATCAAATCAGCGACGGCGTCGAGACCATCCAGCAGAGCGCTCACCTCGAAGTCACGGAGCCCGCCGGTGAATCCACGGCCGGCACCGAGGGTGACGATGTGCTGATAGGAACCCCTTACGATGATCTGATCGATGCCCGCGGCGGCAACGACGTCGTCTATGGGCGCGAAAGCAACGATACGATCCACGGCGGCGACGGCAACGACCGGCTCATCGGGGGCGACGGCAACGATGTCATCTGGGGCGGCCGCGGCAATGACGTCCTTTTTGGCGGTCATGGCGACGATTCCCTGTTCGGCGGCGAGGGCAACGACATTCTGTATGGCGATGCGGGCAACGATCTGCTTCTCGGCGGCGAGGGCCAGGACCAGATCCATGGTGGCGATGGCAACGATGTCGCCGACGGCGGCACGGGCAGTGACGTGCTGGAAGGTGAAGACGGCGCCGATACGCTGGACGGCGGCGATGGCAACGATGCTCTCGACGGCGGCGCTGGGGCCGACCTCCTGATTGGCGGCAGCGGTGACGATGCAATCGCCGGCGGCGACGGCGCGGACTCTTTGCTGGGCGGCGACGGCGCCGACTCGCTCCATGGTGATACGGGCGCCGATACGCTGGACGGCGGCGACGGCAACGATGTGCTCGACGGCGGGCAAGACGATGACACGCTCATTGGCGGCGCCGGTGACGACACCATGAGCGGCGGCGACGGCAATGATCATCTGAGCGATGGCGCAGGTCTCGACCACATTGACGGCGGCGCGGGCGATGACGTCATTGTTCTTTGCAACGACGTCCGGATCGATATCGTGGTTGGCGGCGCGGGCCAGGATACGCTCGATCTCTCCGCCAATGTCCACGACACCCTTGTGGACCTGCCGGACGGGCTCGTCTTCCTCGATGGCATCGAAGAGGCCCATATCTTTGAAATCGAGAGCATCGTGGGCGGCCATGGGCGAAACACGCTGGTGGCGAACGATGCCGTCAATGTCATGGTGGGCGGCGGCGGCAGTGACCTGTTCGTGTTCCAGTCGCTTCAATCCCTGGAAAACCAGGGCGGGCCGCGCGACCTGATAATGGATTTCCATGCCGGAGACCGCATCGATCTGTCGCGCATTTCCGAAGATCTCAATGACTTTGCAGGCCACAAACTGTTCTTTGCCGGCGCGGCCTCGGCGGCACCAGCCGATCTAGGGGCGGTGGTCTTCAAATTTCAAACGCTCGACATTGATCACGAGGTCACGCTCGTCTCCGGGAATCTCGACAGCGACCCGGACGATGAATTCTCATTGGCCCTGGACGGCCATCACGAACTGACGGCCCAGGACTTCATTCTTGAAGCAAAGCACGACGCCGCAATGCCTGGTCAGGCATTGGCGACCGCGTAGACGATAGGAGTAAAGCGTGGACAAGAATCTTGAGAAGAAGACGCGTCGGCCACATTACACCATTCGCTCCAGGGTGGCGGTCTCCGGCCTCCTGGCGTTGGGTTTGGTTCTGGGCTGCGGAGGTTGGGCGGCCAATGCAAACCTGTCGGGTGCGATCATCGCACAGGGTAAAGTCACCTCGAAAAAGCAGTTGAAGATGATTCAACACCGCGACGGCGGCATCATCGGCGCGATCGAAGTCGCCAACGGCGATGGGGTGAAAGTCGGTGACGTTTTGATCCGTCTCGACGAAACCCAGACCAGGGCGGAGCTGGGCGTGTTGAGTGGCCAGTTTCTGGAATTCCAGGGACGCTCCGCCCGCTTGCGCGCCGAGCGCGACGATCTGGACCAGATCACGTTCGATTTTGCAGCCGATGTCGATCCGCACGCCATCGTGGATGGCGAGCAGCGGCTGTTTGCCAATAACCGGGCCACGCGTGTGGCTCAGAAGGCGCAACTGGCATCGCAGATCGAACAGTACGAGGAACAGATCAGAGGCCTGGAAGCGCAGAAGACGTCCAGCAAAAGCGAACGTGCCCTCGTCGCTGAAGATCTGGGCCGCCTGGCGCCCTTGTTGCGCAAGGGGCTCATCGAAGGCGACAAGACACGCACGCTGGAACGGGACCTGATCAAGATCGACGGCCATATCGCCGAGGTCGAGTCCGACATAGCGCGGGCCAGGGGCCAGATCAGCGAGGTCAATCTCAAGATGATTGAACTCGACCAGCAGGTCAGGACTGATGCCCAGCGTGAATTGCGCGACGTCGAGGCCAAAGTCGCCGAGCTGGACGATCGTATCGTCGCCGCAAAGGATCGTCTCACGCGCATGGAGCTGCGGGCGCCGATTTCGGGAATCGTCAACGATCTCAAGGTTCACACGGTGGGCGGGGTGATTGCGCCCGGCGAAACCGTCATGTCAATCGTGCCTGGCGGTGACGAACTTGTCATCGAGGCTCGGGTCGCACCGACCGATATAGACCAGGTATCAACGGGCCAGGATGTGAGGCTGCGCTTCTCGTCATTCAACCAGCGCACCACACCCGAGATTGGCGGACGCGTCAACGTTGTTGGAGCGGCTGCTAGTGTCGACGCGCAGACCGGCCAGGCCTATTACCTTTCAACAATCGCGATCGTCGATGACAGTGGCCTCGAAGGCAAGCAACTGGTGCCAGGCATGCCGGTCGAGGTCTTCCTGCACACCAAGGAAAGATCTGCACTTTCCTACCTGGTCAAGCCATTCACCGATCAGATGAAGCGGGCCATGAACGAAGAATGATCGAATAGCGTTCCGTCGTCGTTGATTGCGGGGGGGCGACGGGGTGATCGGGGTGAGCATGCGCGCCCTGATAGCTGCCAACGCCTTTCCCCCCACCCGCCAGGCGTTGGCAGCTGCCTGTTTGCTTCCTTCCTCTGCTCTCGGCGGATGAGCCTGGAAATTCCGACAGGCCGACACCCGCCAGCCCGCGAGGCGCGTCATGGTGCCTGGCCACGACATGGTTCAGCCCCAAGGCGCAATTCAATGGCCGTCAAGGGTGCGGGCCGCTACCAACCTCGGCGGCGTCATTCCGATGCCTTGCGCCATTTGATTTCATTATCCAGAAGCCCCCTTATTTCCTCAGTCTCTTTTCGAGCGGCTTCCAGTCGTTGATACATTTTGTCGACCTTGCCCCGCTCACGATATAAGGCCGACGCCAACAATCCGAAGCCCAACATTACCAGGACGATCAACCCGCCTCTCAAAGGCTGCGTAGGGACGAGACCGCACAGTGCAACGGCATTCGCGCTGAAGCAGAGGGAAACGATCATGATGGCGATACTTCTTCCAAGCACCGCACAAAGAATCGACATCAGCAGTAGAACCAGGGCAAACGCCGGCGACAGGGCTACGCCGGTCATGATCGAACCGAGCCACCATGAGAGCACCGGGGGAACCGTTTGGTGGAACCAATCTTGCAAGGACCCAAGGGCCTCGGTCATGCGGCGGCCTTTTGCAATTGTCTTATAATGATTGGTAACCTGCCGTACCCGGCTTGAAAAGGCTTGTGAACATGAGGAGGCATGGGCCCGGCTCTATGCGTCGCAACGGTCGCAATGGATCCGTCTCTGAACTCTCCGAAGTTGCGCGCTATGCCATATTCCCTATTGCACAGGCCGGGAACTCGGATGGACTGCTCCAGGGAGCTAGCCAGCCTGCGCGGCCACGCCGCCTCCAGGTTTCGGAATTCTGACAAAGCCAAGCAGGAATAATGTCGCGCTATATCAGCGGTTCCGCGACGAACGATCCGCCATGCCGGCAGGTCCTTCCGACAGGAACCGCTCAACCCAGCGCACTACAACCTTCGCCATCACGCCATGGATCCGCGCCACATCGGCTTTGGAGGCGGCCTTCAACAACGGCCAGCGCACCATCTCCTCTCGACGCAACAGCGTCGAATGGGCTGAAGCGGCAGAGCAGTGTTCGGTCCCAATTTAGAACTTTGCGGCAGCCTTGGGTTCGACGCTAAAATGGGAAAGGGTCTCGGCATATGAGATTTGAGCTCGCAGGCCTGAGGCCAAGAGTGCCTGGAACAGAATAGAGCCTGCCCGGGCCAAACCTTGGTTTGGTCGAACGTAAGCCTGGAGCGAAAATGCGGACAAGGGACTGCTGCTCATCCTGCATCAAGATGACGGCGAATATCTCCAGGTTTCGCTCGTGGCAGAGTTTGACGCATGAGGCGTAATCAAGTGTCGATTCATCCGTGCAAGCTGGCCCGCTATTCCCACCCTGCAGATATGGATATAGCCCAAGATCTGTTTCTTGATGCCAGCGATAAAGTTGCCGCGCGCCGGGCGTAAAGCGGATCGTTCCTTGTTGCCGCGCCTGTTGTGAGAGCAGAGCGAGGTTCGCTTCGCATTGAGCAAGCTCGCCGACCGCCCTTATGGCAGCCTCTGACCACGATGCGCCTGCCGCAAACCCCATCGCCGGAAACCGGCCGGAACTGTCGCTGGAGATTGCCGCAACTGTTGGCACCGCCAAATCCAACGTAAGTCGTAGAAGCCGCAATTCGCGGCCTCGATGCCGAAGCCAATCCTCGTACGAAGATACGGTGTCGCTTGCCATCGACTTCGGATCGATTCGAGGCAAAACAAGCCGATTGTACCACCAGATAGAGGTCGCATCTCGCTCTATCAGCTCGAGAAGCGCGCTCATCGCAGCATCCTCAAGGCTGATGCCCAGCGCAAGTCCGTTCGAGTCGGCAGCCGGCAGAGATGAGTCCTCGCCGCAGGGATTATATCCGAGGAAACACAGTCTCGCGGGCACCCAAGCTTGCTCCGTACCGAGCTTGTCGTCACTCAGGATCCAGTCTTCAGGCGCGGATCTATCCCAGCGGGTCGGAACCATGTTGCGGAGTGCGGGTTGTCGGTTCCCGCCCTCTCTCCGGTCATATTGCTCTTCGCTGAAAAGAAGGATGCCGGGCGGCTCGACGACCCGCCCATAAATCGCATTGGCGCAAGACCGGAGAATTCGCCTCTCGGGAATGATCTGGGCGAAGTAGGTCTCGTCCGCCTCATAAAGGCAGCCCTGCAGCGCCTGCTCGGCTGTCGTGCCCCAACCAGACACGAAGTAAGTGCTCTCATCCCCATCTCGGGCGGCGCGAACGCGGCCGGCCGCCACAGTGAGAGGACAGCCGAGCAACGGGTCCGAGATTACCACCGGGCCATAAAGAAGACTCGACCCCACGCAGCCCTCGAATGTGCGGATCTTCGCATTGCGAGCGCTTCTGAACGGATTCACTCTGTCGCACGTCCGAAGCTCTCATGTGGCAGTTTACACGCTGCCATGCGCGATAGCATCCTGCAAATGTGCTAAAGTACGTTCGGACGTCCGACCCGAGGTATGGATTGACCCCAAAGCATGAATTGACCGCAAACAACGGCACCCTGAAGCGGCGCCTGACCGCGATCGTGGTCGCCGACGTGGTCGGCTATTCGCAACAGATGGCGGAAGACGAGGAAGGCACGTTTACCCGCGTCCGGGCGCTGATGCACGACGAGGTCCCAGGCTACCTTCATCGGCATGACGGCCGCGTTGTAAAGAACACCGGCGACGGTGTCGTAGCGGAGTTCCCCAGCGCCATCGAAGCGGTCCGGTGTGGCGTGGCTATTCAAGCCCATCTCGCAAACCCCGAGCGATCGTCGCCCGGTCTGTTGCTTCGAATGGGCATAAATTTCGGCGATATTATCGTCGACGGCGACGGAGACGTGTTCGGCGACGGTGTGAACGTGGCTGCACGCCTTGAACAGATCGCAGCACCCGGAGGCATTTGCCTTTCGGCAAAAGTGCATGAGGAGGTCCGCGGAGGGCTGCAATTGCCCTTCGAATATTGCGGCGAGTTTCAGCTCAAGAACATTCCCCGACCCGTGGCAGTCTACTCGCTTATTCACCGACCCGAAGGCCCCTCTCCGAGGATCGGCGCCGAGACTTCTGGCTCGAACACGCCATCGATCCTGGTCCGCCCATTTGTCAGCACCGGCGGCGTGGAACCCTATTTCAGCGAAGGATTCACAGAAGACGTCATCACCGAGCTGACGCGGTTCACGCAGCTCTCCGTCGCGTCATATCATACCTCGTTGCGGCTCAAGGATGTGGAACTGCCGAAGCTGGTCTCGGATATCGGGCTCGATTTCGAGCTTTCGGGGCGAATCCGGAGGATGGGGAAGCGTATCCGCCTTTCGTGCGAACTGGTTGACGCGACGTCCGGCGGTGACGTTTGGGCCGAGTATTATGACAGCGACGATCAGGACATATTCGATGTGCAGGACGAACTGGTCCGCAAGATCGTGGGCACGGTTATCGGGCGCCTCAAGGCAGCGGGTGCGGAGAAGGCGCGGCGCAAGCCGCCGGCCAACCTGGCGGCCTATGAGTGCGTGCTGCGCGGCAATGCCTTGCCGCTAGGCGACCTCGCGTCTGAAGCGGAAGCCAGGCAATGGTATCAGCGCGCCATCGACCTCGATCCGACCTATGGGCGCGCTTACGCCAAGCTGGCTCACTACAAGCAGCTGGAATGGTTTCGCGACATGGGATCTTCCGATGCCCTGCTCGACGAGGCGCATGCAATTGCCAAGAAGGCGGTGGCGCTCTCCGCCAACGATCCGGTTTGCCTCAACATTCTCGGCTGGGTGCTGCTGCACCTGCGAGACTTCGACGTCGCCGCGCAACTCTATGCACGGGCCCTCTCCCTCAATCCGAACGATCCCGAGCAGGTTTCTTATCTCGGCACCCTCTATACATTTGGCGGCGAACCGGATCGCGCCATGCAATGGTTCGAGCGGGCGCAGGTGCTCGATCCCCTCTATGAACCATCCTGGTATTGGCCGTTTCGCGGCATCGTCCACTTCATTGCGGGCCGGCCCGAGCCGGCATTGGTCGCTTTGAGCCGTTCGTCGACAATGCCGACATGGGTTAGCGCCTACATGGCCGCTTCGAGCTCGGCGCTTGGCCGGGACAGCGACGCGAAGTTGTATGCGGCTCGCGTGTTGGCGGGTACGCCCAGCTTTTCTTGCAGTCGATTCGTGGCCAAGGAGCCCTATCGCCTGGAGGAGGATCGGGCCACGCTGTTCAAGGCGCTGCTCGCCGCAGGGCTGCCGAACTGATATTGAAGTCTGCTATCGGCAGCCGAAAAGGACCGCGGACGCAAGCTCCTCATGATAGTGCCGACCCTGTGCGTTGTTGTGGTACGTCCCGAGGTAATCTATCAGGTCCTCGCGCGTGACAACGCCTTCCGGCAGGGCTGGCAGGACCACAGTCAGCTCCGTTGGGGCATCGCACGCCAGGTTCACTTTCGCGTCGACGATCTGCTCCAGCACAATCTTAAGTTCGTTGCGAAAAGTGGCGTCTTTCAAGTCTTTTACTTTCGACACCACGCCATT
This sequence comes from Mesorhizobium sp. B2-4-17, assembly GCF_006441275.1. Classification (NCBI taxonomy): domain Bacteria; kingdom Pseudomonadati; phylum Pseudomonadota; class Alphaproteobacteria; order Hyphomicrobiales; family Phyllobacteriaceae; genus Mesorhizobium; species Mesorhizobium sp. B2-4-17. The sequence goes on from NZ_VFUX01000035.1 coordinate 46,709, forward strand.
CACCAAACTTTTTCCTTCGTAATTGATATCGACACCATCAAGATCAACTACACGAAAGGTTTTACCCGAAGTTCCCGTGGTGATCGGTCCTACCCTCACACTTCGAACGCCGCCAGTCTTGTCTTCAGTGCGCAGAGCTATGACTTCATTGAGCATGAATGCGTTCGCCACGTTCACGGTTATACTCAAAGGACTGGTCGAACCTACTGCTGATATAGTCGCCGTGAACGCGGGCGGCAAAGCCTTCAGCCAGGCCCCCACGAGCGCCGCGCCAATCTCCTGAGCCTGTCGGCCCTGCTTGAGTTTCACCTTGGGCACAAGCATTACTCCCCGCGCTTGAGGCGTGCGAGAACAACCTAGGCTGCTTTTTCTTCGGCTGCAAGAAGAGCCTCAACGGTTTGCCTCCAATGCTTTGCCGTGGACAGACAGAGCTATTGGGAGCATGCTGCCCGTCAGTCGACCAGCAGACGGTAGGGATCCATGAGGCTCACCTGGCTTGTGACTTTTCTTGCCACCACCCTTTTCGCGGCCACGATCGCGCACGCGGACGAAGACCCGGACGGGCCACAAGTAACGCAACACACATTCATTGCGCCACTTGCGGACAAGAACAGATTTGGATCGGTTATCGCCAGTCTGAAAAAGATCAATCCGTCGGGGGACGCCCTGCAGGCTGTCGACATGCCGGACCTGGGATTTAGCCTGGTCACGGGAAGCTTTACTGACGAGGAAGCGAACAAGCTCCTGTCGGAAGGGTATCAGGAACCGGACTCATTTGAGGTAAGCCTGTTCGCGGATGGCGGTTGCGAAGGACGCAGTCCGCTAGCGGATGTGACGGGGGACAAGCTCGTGCCGCCGAGCGTTTGCAGAGTCGTCGGGTCGCCCAGTCCTGTGACCAACGGGTCCGCGGTCTGGATCATCGATAGCGGCGTCGACGAAGACATCGTCACAAAAGGGCTTCTTAACATTTCGGAACGGATCAACTGCACGGTCACTCCATGCAGCACGACCATGGGTGTGGCAGACACTCAAGGTCACGGCACGATGGTCGCAGGCATCGTTGGCGGAAAGCGTGTGTCAGGTACAACAAGTGGAAAATACCTTGGCATCGTTGGGATCAGCCCCGGGGTGCCGCTCAAGATTGTCAAGGCATTTAAGGATAACAAGTCGAAGATCGTCGGATCGCCGCTTGTCGCCCTGCAATATGTCAGTGACAATGCGTCCGCCGGCCAAATCCTGAACATCAGTTGGGGCGCGCAGTTCTTGGAGACCGCGAGGAAGGATGGCCAATTAGAACAGCTTGGTCTGATGGACAAGCTGCTGTTTGCGATCGCAAACAAGCAGGTCCGCATTGTGATCGCGGCGGGCAATGCGCCGGAAGACGACGAGGCGTCGTGGGTACAGTCCTTTTTCCCGGCGAATGCGTCGGAATATTTTTCTCCAAACCCGACGCAAGGCTTCATCCAAAGTGTCTCGGCATCCAAAAGCACTTATATCCCGACCGGTACCATCGTCATTGGTGCGTGCAGCACCGTTTCAAACGATTGGTGTGATCTGCTTTGGAATGGCGGCTCTTTTGGCGCGGCCATGTCCGAGCCCGGCGTTGACGTCCCGGTGCTTTGGCGGAGCACAAAAAAACACGAGCTAAGACAGAATATCTGTTCGGGGACATCCCTTGCCGCTCCAGTTCTGGCAGGACTGCTGGCTCGGAACCCTGCGAATTTGCTGGAGGTCCCGATCAAAAAGTATGTGATCCCAAATGCCGATCAGGTCGGATATTCGACGCCCGGAAAGTCGGACGTCACCGATCCGGATTATCCGAAATGCAATTGACGCGCCGCACGGCCCTCCAGGGTTTGGGTCTTGCCTCGCTGTTTGGCACGAGCGCAGGGTTTGCCTCGGCGGTTCTTGCTGGCGACAGCCACCCACGGCTGCTGGTCGTTCATCTTCGGGGCGGACTTGATGCGCTGGCCGCGCTGCCGCCCCATGGTGATCCGGATTTCCGGCGGGTGCGAGGCACGGCGAGAGAACTTGACACGTCCGACGACGCGTTCGGGGTGAAGCTTGATCCGCTGTTTGCGCTTCATCCGGCGCTGGAACCTCTTGCTCGGTTCTATTCGGCCGGCGAATTGCTGATCCTGCCCGCGACGGGCATCCCGGGTATCGGGAAATCGCATGACGCCGCGCAGAGGGTCCTGTTCGACGGCGATGTCGACGGCGGCGATTTTGGCTGGCCAGGAAGAGCCGCTTCGGTGCTGTCGCAGGGAAGGCAAACACTTTGGCGCGCAGCGCCGGCCGACCTCTCGAATGATGTGCTTTTCGATCTCGTGTTGGCCAATCCGGGACTTGACATCGCCCGCCTGTGGCTCGGTGCGGCGTCCGGTTCAGCCGGAGACACGGTACAGACGTTGCTTGCACAGCGCCATGCGCTGAGTGCTGCCAGCTTTGCCGCAGCGGCGACCTCCGCGGCGCAGGCGCTGTCCAGGCCGGACGGTCCGCGCGTGGCCCTGCTGCGGTTGGACGGCATCGATACCCACGTTGCTCAGGGAGAGCGTCTTTCGGCGACCCTTGAGACATTGGCGCGTGGTGTTGTCGCGTTCTCCGAAGCAGCAGCCGCGATCTGGCGTCAAACCGTTGTGCTCGGCGTTACGGAATTCGGGCGCTCTATCCACTTCAACGAACAAGGCGGCACCGACCATGGCAGTGCCAGCGTAGCGTTCTTGATGGGTGGTGCGATAGCCGGGGGGCGGATCGCGGGTCGCTGGCCCGGGTTGGCGCCAGATCAGCTCGACGAGGGGACCGATTTAGCGGTCACCACCGATATACGCTCGATCGTCAACGCTGTGTTGAAAGACCATCTTGGACTCTCAAGGCAGGCCATGGCGATGGTCGCTCCAAACGCATCGGGCCTTCAAGCAACCAAGGGGTTGTTTCAGATCTGATGCACCCCTGGCAAGAACGCGTAGCAGCGCCAACGTCCGCTTGTGACGCAAGGTGACAGTTGATCGGCAGGTCTTTTGCGACAGCCCCAACGCCAACGCCCTGCATCAGGGGCGAGACGTCGGGGCCCGAAAGGACGCGGTCTCGCCGCCACCGCCGATAGGCGCCTAATTCAAGCGCTTAGCGCGGAATTCCCTAGGCCCACGACGCACCGGCGCAATAGTCACACATCTGGGCCACTGGGTGACCGTATGCGAGTATCCACTTGCAGCTCCTATCGCCGCCTCTATTGTGCGAGGAAAATTCCGCAGGGGACTAGATGCGTCGCGTTTCCGCTCGATTGCACCTACTCGGTTTGATCGCCGCCGCTGTTTTTCCGGTCTGGCTTTTTGCGGCCTATCTCCTTGTCCAGTACGCCGTCCGTGAACAAGATCGCTTCAAGGAGGACGCGCTGCAGACAGCACGTCAGGTCGCTCTTGTTGTCGAAGGTGAACTGGTCAACCTTCAGACAGTGATAAAGGGGTTATCCAAATCAACGGCATTGGCCAACGGCGATCTGAAGGCTCTGCACAGAGAGGCACGCAGTCTAATTCAAGGCACGGATCGGATCATACTCCTCCGGGACCTCGACCGTGGTCAGTTGTTCAACACGCAAGCCGAGTATGAGAGCGGACTCCCTCCCGCTGTCCCATTGTCGCCTGCCGATCTCGACAAGCTCAAATCGCATTTGCCATTGGTCAGCGGAGTCTACGCCAGCCCTACGTCGAAAGAGTATCGAATTGCCGTCGCTATTCCAGTGCAAGGCCCGCACGGCGAAAGCTGGCTTCTTGCCCTTACTGTTCCGACCAGCGAGATTCGCGATGTCATGATACCTGCAGCACCCGCAGGCTGGACGATAGGTATCGGGGATCGCAGCGGCACCTATGTGGCACGCTCTCAGTTGCACGACGAAATGACCGGCAAGCCGGGGCTGCCGGAGTATCTTGAGAAGATCGTGGGAAGTTCCGGGACGTTCACATCGCGCAACTACCAGGGAACGACACTGCTTGCAGGCTACTACCGCTCAGGTCTCTCCGATTGGTTTTATACCGCCAATGTACCCCTGTCCGCAGTTCAGGCTCCGCTCTGGCGTTCTCTCGCCGCTATCTGCGCGATTGGCTTTTTGGCGATGCTATTGTCCTTTGCCCTCGCCTATGTCGTAGGCAAGCGCTTTGCCGGAGCTGCTCGTAATCTTGAGGTTCGCGCTGAGGCGATGGGTAAGGGTCAGCCGGTCACGCCAATGCCGACTTCAGTCTCGGAATTCGCGACCATCGCGGACGCTCTAACTGGGGCAGAGCGCGCCATCGCTGAAAGAACACACGAATTGGAAGCCGTACTCGAAACGGTCCCTGCCGCGGTGTGGTTCACCTATGACCCGCAGGCACTTCAGGTCATTCGCAACCGCTTTGCTGCAGAGCTGATGGGGCTGCCGACCGATACTCGAAGATCCTTCGGCGCTCCTGACATGGTCATCGACACCATCGCCCTCAAAGACGGCCACAAGGTTAGTCGAGCGGATCGGCCGCTTAGCCGGGCCATGCGTGGCGAGCAGACCGACAACGAGGAGTTCGCCTATATCCTACCCTCTGGCGTACAACGCTTCCTGCTCTCGAGTGCGCGCCCTATTCCCGGTTCCAGTGGCAACATCATAGGTGCGGTGCAAATCAGCCTGGACATAACCGATCGCAAGCGCGGCGAGGAACAGCGCAAGCTGCTTGTGAACGAGCTCAACCACCGCGTCAAAAACACTCTTGCTGTGGTCCAGGCGATCGCCAGTCAAACCCTGCGAAACGCTACGAGCCTTCCCGAGGCCGGGCGCACTCTCGCGAGCCGACTCGTCTCTCTTTCGAAAGCGCACGAGATTCTGACCCACGAGAACTGGACGGGTGCCGACCTTAAGGACGTGATTACGGCCTCGGTCTCGCCGCACGCGGTTACAGGTCGGTTTCAGCTTACGGGTTCATCCGTATGGCTACCGCCCAACCTCGCCCTGTCGCTGGCGTTGGCTTTTCATGAACTCACCACCAATGCCATCAAGTATGGCGCCCTCTCGGTGGCCGACGGAACAATCAAAATTGGCTGGGTCGCGATCGATACGGCCGGAGCTCGACGTCTTAGGGTCGAATGGCGCGAGCAGGGAGGTCCGCCCGTAAAACCGGCGGAGCGCAAGGGATTCGGCACCAGGATGCTGGAGCGGATTTTCGAGTCCGAATCCGCTGGCACCGTTTCGCTTTCATTTGAGCAGTCAGGCTTAGTTTGCCTCTTCGAAATAGACCTGCCAGCAGGCCAAGTGATCGCACCTGGCTCCCAGTGAAAACTTCGCTGCCAACGCCGAATGATCTGAACTGCCGTGCTAGGGTTCTAACTCAGCCATCCTTCGCACCCGCACCGGCGATGAGCGCCTTGATTGTGTCACTTTGGTTCCTGCTGGGTGGACCTATCGGCCAACGTTCCCGAAAACAGCGCGGGGCCGCGCGTCTTGAGCAGCGACAAGGACGTGTAATCAAGGATCGACAACCCGCCATCGACCACAAGCGTCTGACCGGTGATGAAGGATGCTTCCTCGCTTGCGAGGAAGGCCACCGCTGCGGCAATCTCGTTGGGTGTACCCATGCGGTTGAAGACACCCGGCGGGACTTCCCATTCGCCCGAGGAGTTCGTGCTCGATGCAGGTTCTTTTTCATCGAGCTCTGTGGCGATCCAGCCGGGGCTGACACAATTTGCCCGGATTCCGAATGGCGCGCCTTCGACCGCCAGCGAGCGTGTGAGCGCCTCCACCCCCGCCTTCGCAACGCCGTACAATCCCCAGTTTCCGTGCAGTGTGGCCGTCGACGAGATGTTTACGATCGACCCACCGCCGCAGTCGCGCATCACCGGAAGCGCATAGGAGGAGACGAAATAGGTCGAATCGAGATTGGGGCCGCGCAACTTCGACCAGCGCTGGCCCGGCGATTCATTGGCTTCGATGCCTGACCGGCGAGAGCCGACCCCCGCATTGTTGACGACGACGTCCAGACTGCCCCATTGAGCAACCGTCCTCACCAGCGCCTCGACCGCCGTTTCGCTTGCAAGATCACACTGGAAAAAAGTGGCTCTTCCCCCTGCGGCAACAATTTCCGCCTCCACTTCCGAGCCCTTGGCAATGTCGCGACCGACAAGAGCAAGTCTGGCGCCTTCCTTGGCGAAGTACCGCGCTATTCCACGTCCAATTCCCGAATTGCCTCCAGTGACGATTACGACCTTGTCTTCAAAACGCATCTCACCCGCTCTCTAAATCTCACCCGCTCTCCAAATAGTACCATTACTCCAGTATCTGGCAGCGATGAAATTTCGCTGCCAACGCCGATGATCTGAACCGCTGAGCTACGCTTCTAATTAGCTGCTTCAGAGCCCTCACCTGCTCCAAAGCGACTTTGACGAGTTTGGCGCCAGCTGCCCCGCGGTCTCGCCGCGAGCATTTTCTGCATTGCCGGCGCCACGATACCCTGCTGACTTCAGCGAGGCGCTTGAACGGGTGGGGACTTCAATGGTCCCACGCTCGGCAAAGAAGGCGCAGCTGCCGTGCCGCTGAAGCTGATCGTCAGTGATAGTAGATGCCGCCGTCGACGTTGAGCGCCTGCCCCGTGACGAATGCCGATAGGTCCGAGGCGAAGAAAAGCACCGGGCCAACGACATCCTCCGGCGCGCCAAGGCGCTTGAGTGCCGCGACATCTTCCCAATGGCGGATCGCCGCTTCGCTGCCCAGATTGTTCTTGCCCATCTCGGTCAGGATGATGCCGGGACAGATTGCGTTGACGGTGACGCCGTCCATGCCGACCTCCTGCGCCAGCACCCTGGTCAGCGTGATCACGACCGCCTTCGTCGCGGCATAATGGCCCTGTGTGGGCACGCCCTGCCGGCCTGCGATCGAGGCGATGTTGACCACCCTTCCCGATTTTTTGGCGCGCATGTGCGGCAACACCGCCTGGCACATCATCAGCACGCCCTTGGCATTGACGTCGAAATGCGCGTCCCAGTTGGCCTCGTCGAGATCCTGCAGCAAACTGGGTTTCAGAATGCCGGCATTGTTGACCAGCACGTCGATGCTGCCCGCGGCCTTGAGCAGCGCCTGCGCGGTCGCTTCGATGTCCTTCTTCTTGCTGACGTCCATCGTGTAGACATAGGCCTTGCGGCCGGCCGCCTCGATCTCGCCCTTCGTGATCGCGAGCTCAGCCGCCTGCGAGGGTTCCTCAACGGCTTCCTGATGATTGTATGGCAAACAGGCGGCACTCGCAGTTTGGTCTTCTCTAGCCAATGTGCGCATGAATATTCGATAGTCGAACGCAGCATCGCGTTGTGATCCAGTTTGATCTGCGCGGCTTGGGGGCGGGACTGTAGCAGCCACCTGCTACCAACCAGCCGAATTTCGTTGCTATCTAATGTGTGAATGGCGAAGCTGGCTGCGTCAGTGTAGGGTTCGCTGTAAGGAAGAAGAATTCGCCGCGTCCACGGCACTGCCGACGAATCTGGGAGGATTCATGGTCGAGATCATCTCAAAGCGGGACGGCCCGCGACGCGAGGATGTTCAGGTCAAGCGGCTGATCGAGCAGAACCGCTCGACCATCGTTCGCCTCGCCGACCAGATCAGCGGTGGTGGTTATTCGGCGTCCAGGCAGCCGCGCCAGCAACCCAAGGCGGAAGGCCTGATCATCCATGTCGGCGGCAGCACGACAACCGCGACTGACGCCAAGCCGTCCATCCAGGTGACGATGAATGGCCGGGTGATCTCAAAGGATCAGAATACCGGCCGCCAACTTCATCATATCGGCGATGTCCGCAACCGCAACGGAGACCAGACCTTCGTGCTGGCTACGAAGAAGAACGGCTTTTTCTCACCGGTCGACGACACTATCGCCGAGGCGCTTGCCGGGCTGGATGGATCGCGGCTGACGGCGGCTTACAGCGAAGAGCAGCTTGCTGCCGACATCGGGGCGAGACTAGGCATCGACTGAGGACTGATATCCGGCGTGGCTGTGCACGTCCGATCCGCGACAGCATACAGAAATGGCATACCTCAAAGGTACTGTGATGACTGAATGAAACACGCGAGCGGCCCCAATCCTATGAAACCCGGTGCTCTTCCGGCGCGTGCGTCGATCGCCACCGGGCAACTGGTTCTGGACAAGATCGACTATGATGAGCGCGCCACCATGCGTGCGTGGGAGAGTTTTCTTTCCGACGAGCCGACAAGCGCACGCGATCCGGTCCACGTTCGCTCGCTGATCCACGATTCCTGGTATCGCAGCGCCACCGGCGGCATCAATGCGCAAGGCATCGAAGCGCCGCTGAGCAGTGACCGTGACGAGATAGAATACCTGACCCGCGCCAACGCCGAGCTGCTTTCGGCAGCACGGCGATCGTTCGCGTCCCTTGGCCAGTTGCTGGAGGGGACGGGAGCGATGCTGGTGCTCGCCGACAGCGACGGCGTGCTGATCGACGCCATCGGCGACAAGAAGACCTTGCATGACGGCATGGACATTCATCTGGGCATCGGCGGCAAATGGAACGAGGACGCCGTCGGCACCAATGGCATCGGTACCGCGCTGTGGACCGGCGAACCGATCTTCGTCCATGCGGCCGAACATTTCTGCGCCGGCATCAAATCCTGGACCTGCGCCGGTGCGCCAATCCGCGATCCGCTGGACGGCAAGATCGTCGGCGTGGTCGACCTGTCCGGTTATTCGCCGATTTTTCGGCCGCACAACACAGCACTCGTCGCCGCCACCGCCAGGCAGATCGAAAAGGCGCTGGCCGAACAGCAGCAGGAGCAGCGCACGCGCTTGCTCGAGGCCTTCATCTCGTCGGCCCCCAGTTATCGCCGCAAGGATGGGCTGGTGATCGTCGATCATCGCGGCCGCGCGATCTTCTGCAACAACGTGCCCAACGGCGACACGACGGAGATGATGGACGGCCCGATGGAACCGGGCCGCGGCCGCTGGCTGATGAACCTGCCGGCCTCCGGCTCGGAGACCGATCTCGCCAATGCGCTGCCGGCGCATCTGCGATCCTGCCATGTCACGCCGCTGAAGCTCGACGGTGACCTTCGGGGCGCGGCGCTGGTTTTCCCTTCGGTGCCGGTCGTCTCCAGCGTGACCGTGATCGACCGACAGGCGAACAAGCAGCTGCAGACGGCGGCTGCGATGATTGTCGGCGAGAGCGAGAAGCTGCTTGCCGCCATCGATGTCGCCTCCCGCGTCGCAAGATCGAACGGCGTCACCTCGCTGCTGATAGAAGGCGAAACGGGTGTCGGAAAGGAGCTGTTCGCGCGGCTTGTCCATGCCGGCAGCCGGCGCTCGGAAAACGATCCGTTCATCGCCATGAATTGCGGGGCGATCACCAAGGAACTGTTCGGCAGCGAATTGTTCGGTCACGTGGCGGGCGCGTTTACCGGCGCTTCGCGCGACGGCAAGCCGGGCATCTTCGAACTCGCCAATGGCGGCGTGCTCAGCCTCGACGAGATCGGCGAGCTACCGCTCGAAATCCAGCCGTTCCTACTGCGTGTCCTGGAAGAGCGCGTGGTGCATCGCATCGGCGATTCGAAGGGCCGGCCGGTGGATGTGCGGCTGGTCGCCTCGACCAACCGCGACCTCAAGCAGGAAGTGGCTGCCGGGCGCTTCCGCAGCGACCTCTACTACCGCATCGGCGCGGTCTCCATCCACGTCCCGGCGTTGCGCGAGCGTGGCGAGGACGTCCTGCTTTTGATCGAGCACTTCAACAGGCAGATCGCAAAGCTGGCAGGCAATGATCCGCTGGAGTTTTCAAACGACGCGCTCGACGCGCTTCTGGCCTATCGCTGGCCGGGCAATGTGCGCGAACTGAAGAACCTGGTCGAGCGCCTGCATATTCTGGCGCGCGACAGTGCGATCGACCTGCAAGACCTTCCCGGGGAAATCGGCTCGGGCGATCGAAACAGCATGGCCAGGCTCGGGGACCATCCCACGGCCACGCTCGAAGCGCCGGTGTGCTCGTTTGAGGATGCGGAACGCCAGGCGATCAAGAACGCGCTTGCCGCGGAGGGCGGCAATCTCAGCAAGGTTGCGCTGCGGCTTGGGGTTTCCCGGCCGACGCTCTATCGCAAGCTCGGCCAGTACGGCATCCGGCGCGGGTTCCTCTGACACGCAGCAAAAAAGACCCCCACGGCATTCGCGCCATGGGGTTGGGGAATTGCAGCCGATGGATCGGACTGGCGACCGGCCTACGCCTGCATTCCGGCCGAGCGTCAGGGAACGATGACGCCGCGGCCGGTGAACCGCCGGTTCTTGAAATCGTCGAGCGCGGTGTTGATGCTGGCAAGATTGTACTCGGTGTAGTGCATCTTCACCTTGCCGTCGGCGTTGAGTTCCATCAGTTCGACCAGCTCGGTGAAATTGCCGACCAGGCTGCCGCCGATGTTGATCTCCTCGATGACCAGATGCGCGGTCGGCACGTTTATGTTGCCGCCATAGCCGACGACGAACAGTTGCCCGCCCTTGCGCACCATCTTCCAGCAGATGTTCTCGACGCCGAGTTCGCCGACGAAGTCGATGACCACATGGGCGCCGCCGCCGGTGATCTGGCTGACCTCCTCGACGACGTTTGGCCCGCCATCAAGGATGAAGTCGGCACCCAGATCCTTGGCCAGAACCCGCGCAGCCGGCTCGCGATCGACGGCGATGATCCGGCAACCCGAGATCGCGTGCAGCGATTGCAGCGCGATATGGCCGAGCCCGCCGATGCCGAGCAGCACGCAGTAGCTTCCTGGTCGCAGCAGTTTGGCGGCGCGCTTGGCGGCGCGGTAGGCGGTGATGCCGGCATCGGCCAGCGGCGCCACTTCGATCGGCGTGACATTGGCGTTCAGCTTGATCAGCGAACGTTCGCTGGTGATGAAATACTCGGCGAAGCCGCCATTCATGCCAAGGCCGGGAAATTGGCCGTTGTCGCAGTACATGTCCTCGCCATGGCGGCAATTGAGGCAGATGCCGCATGAGCGGAACGGATGGCAGATAACCGCATCGCCGCGCTTGACCGATTTTACACCGCTGCCGACCTCCTCGACCCATCCCGCATTTTCGTGACCCATGATGTAGGGCAAGAGCGTGCCCTCGGGATCCATGGTCGGCTTCCACACGCCTTCGATGATGTGCAGATCGGTGCGGCAGAGGCCGGCGGCACCCACCCGCACGATCACCTCGTCCGGCGCGGTGATCGTCGGCGCCTTGACCTCCTCGATCTTGAGCTGAACATTCACCTTCGGGTCGTATTCGTACAGCCTGGCAGCTTTCATCGTCTTGTCCTCTCAGCGTCGAGTTTGTCTGGAATGGTCAAGCGCGGCCGAGCTTTTCGGAACCGCCGCCCCGCGCAGGGCCTGCGGTCGGATCCTCATCCTCGGCAAGATCGCCGATCAGCGTTTCGGTGGTCAGGATCAGCGTCGCCACCGAAGCCGCATTGGCGAGCGCGGTGTAGGTGACGCGGACGGGATCGATAATCCCTGCCTCGAACATGTTCTGGTAGCTGCCGGCGGATGCGTTATAGCCGTAGCCGCCATTGATCCGCGTCACCTCGGCGACGACGGCTTCGGGATCGGCGCCGGCATTGGCGGCAATGCGCCACAGCGGCCGCGACAGAACCGAGCGCACCAGGCGCACGCCTTCGGCGGTATCGCCGTCCACCCCGGCCGCCACCTTGTCGAGCAGCGGCGCGATCTGGGCGAGTGCCGAGCCGCCGCCGGCGACCACGCCCTCTTCGGACGCGGCGCGCACCGCATTCAGCGAATCCTCGATGAGCTGAATGGTTCGCTTCTGCTCGACCGGCGTGACCCCACCGGCATAGAGGATTGCTGTGCCGCCGGAGAGCTTGGCCAGGCGTTCGCGCAGCTTGTCCTGGTCGATATTCGGCGGCGAAGCTTCGTACTGCCGCTGCACCTGGGCGCGGCGCGACACGATTGCGGCATGATCGCCGCCGCCGCGAATGATCGAGGTGTAGGACGAACTGGTTTTCACCCGGTCGGCCGTGCCGAGATCCTCGGCGGTGATGTCTTCCAGTCGGCCGCCGAGATCGCGCGCGATCACCTTGCCGCCGGTGATGATGGCCAGATCCTCCATCATCGCCTTGCGCCAATGGCCATATTCCGGCGGATGGACGACGAGGTATTTTCCCGGCCCTTGCTTGCCGAGCAGCGTCACCACCACTTCCGGCGACATCTCCTCGGATACGATCAGCAATGGCCGGCCATTCTCGTCGGCAATGCGGCGAACCGCATCGAGCTGTCCCGGCTCCTTGATCTTGAGGTCAGTCATTAGGATGTAGGGCCGTTCGAGAACCGCCTCCATCTTCTCCTGGTCGGTCACCATATGATGCGAGAGATAGCCGCGTTCGAAGGACATGCCCTCGACGACGTCGAGCGTGGTCTCGGTGGTGACGCTGAAATCGGTGGTGATGACGCCTTCGGCACCCACCCGCTGATGCGCCTCCGCCACCAGGGCGCCAAGTTTGGCGTTGGTCGCCGCAATGTTGGCGACCGACGCCAGGATGCCGTTGCCCTTGGCGGGTTTGGCGGAAGTCTTGAGCGCGGCCACCACCGCCGCCACGGCAAGGTCGATGCCCTTGCACAGATCGACGGATTTCACCCCGCGCTCGTTCGCTTCGACGCCGCCCTGGATCAGCGCATTGGCGAGCACGATGGCTGTCGTGGTGCCATCGCCGGCGACCTCGTTGGTCTGCATCGATACTTCGCGGACGACTTGCGCGCCCATGTTTTCGAAACGGTCGTGCAACTCGATCTCGGAGGCGATGCTGACACCGTCGCGGGTCACCATCGGCGTGCCGATCGGCCGGTCGATCATGGCATTCATGCCTTTAGGGCCGAGCGTCGGCTCGACGGCGGCGGCGAGCCGGAAGACGCCGCGGGCGAGAGCGCGGCGAGCTTCGGAATTATGAAGCATTATCTTGGGCATGGTTCCTCCTTCCGCCTTACGGGCGGGTTGTTGGTTAGGGGCCTCGTGCAAGGGAGGCCGTTGCTGTCGGCTCTGCTTCAGGCGGTTGGTGCAACTCGCACCGGCACGCGATCCATGATGAAATCGACCAACGTCGGTTCGCCGTCGACCACATCCAGTTCCTTGTATCTGGTCTGCTTGAGTCCCCGGCACAGCGCGCCGTTGAACTCCATGTTGATGCGCACACCGCGCAACTCGGCGAGGTAGGCTGTGAGGGCGGCAGGCGGTATGGGTTGCCCTTCCCAGGTCACGAAGGCGGGTTCGTCAGCCCTGCGGCCGGGAAAACGCTCAAGCAGGGCCGCCCGGTATCTCGGCTTCTGTTTGGCTGCCTCGCCCGGCTCGAAACGCGCGACGTCATATGCCGGCAGGCCCATGCCGAGGATTTCGCGATCGGTAAGACCATGCGCCTTGAGGCCGCGCAGAGGTGCCTCCTGTCGCCGCTTGAAGGCCTTCATCGCGAAGGTTTCGCGCAAGGCGCCGAGATCCTGATCCTCGGCAAGCACGGCGAAGATGTCGCCGAACGCCTTGCCGGCCTCCATACCGCGATTGATCTCTTCGGCGAACATGTGATCGTGCAGCTTGACGCGATAGCCCGGTGACCAGGAAAGCTGGTCGAGTGCCTTGCGCACACCGTCCAGCATCAGGAACGCGAAGTTGGGCGAGCACCAGTAGGTCGGCAGCCGAAAATCTATCTCCACGCTGCGATCGCCCTTCACCTCCGCTCGCTCGACGAAACCCATCTCGGTGATGGGTTCGTCGAGTTCCGGGTCGTTGACCTCACCCAGGCGCCGCCAGAGTTCCTTCTGGCAGTCGCCGGAAATGCTGGCGGTTGCCATGGCCCTTACTCCGCCGCGATGCTGAAGGGCGAACTGGCGAGCGCCTTCTTCTTGGCTTCGACGTCGATGTCGTAGAGACGCGCGGCGTTGAGGCCGAGGATCTTCTCCTTGATCTCGTCGGTCAGTTGCACACCCCGTTCGGCGGCGATATCCTGCGGGATCTGGTAGGCCCAGAATTTCTCGACCAGCCAGCGCGGCGTCCAGATCGCATAGTCGGAGCCGAACAGGATCTTCTCCGGCCCGAGCCAGAACAGAAGCTCGGCGATGACCTCGCCGAAATAGCGCGGGCGTGCGTGGATGAAGGGCAGTGCCACCGCCAAGCCGCCATAGACGTTGGTTTCCTGCGTGGCGATCCAGCAGAAATCGTCGAGACGCGGCAGGCCACAATGCTCGACGATCCAGTTGAGGCCCTGGAAATCCGTCGCCGCGTGGTCAACGTCATGCACGTCGAAGGCGTCCTTCGAAAGTGGAATGATCGTCGGTCCCTTGTGGACGTGAATGTTGCGGATGCCGAGCTTGTCGCAGAGTTCGAAGCATTTGTAGGCATCGGGATCGGTGAGCTTCCAGCCTTTGGAGGCGCCGTTCCACTCGGCCGTGTACATCTTCACGCCCTTGACGTTATAGGTCTCCTTGAGGAAGTGGATGTACTCCAGCGCCTTCTCGCCATCGCGCGGGTCGAAGGCGCCGTTGACGATGAAACGCTCGGGGTAGCGCTTGGCCACCTCGGCATTGCGCTCGATCGTGTTGAAGCCGTTCTTGTAGAAATCCTTGAGATAGGTCGACTGGACGATCGCCATATCGTCGGGACCGTCGATGAACAGGTCGCGATAGAGATCGTCGGCGCTGTATTTCTCGAACTTGCTCTTCTCCCACAGCTGTTCCTTGGGGCTCAAGCCCGTGTGGTAGGCATAGAAGCACTCGATGAACTGCTTGCCGTGGATGTTCTTCTGGTTCTCCGGGCTGCCGTCCCAGAAATGGGTGTGGCCGTCGACCACGAAAATGTCCTTGCCTTCCGGTGTTCTGTACATTGTTGCCTCCGCAGCAAATCGCGTTGAACGGTTCGGCGCGCCGCACCCAGCGGCGCGCCAGATTTTTTCGGTGGCTATTCGATGTATTCAAACATCTCGTCCATGTTGCCGAACAGGATCACGGTGTTGTCGTCGACGCGAACCATGCGGCCGTAATGGGTGGAGGTGTTGACCTCGAAGGTCTCGGCCGACATCTCACGGCCGAGATATTCGCCGATCGCGTCCATCTTGAAGATCAGCTTGCCGTCGCCGTCGATGCGGATCAGTGCCGGCTGGTAGGTGATGGTCACCCCAGGCTTCTGCCCCATGAATTCGGCGATGGCGCGTGCCTCGACCGAGTCGTTCATGGTGACGCCGCACTGATGCG
Organism: Mesorhizobium sp. B2-4-17; assembly: GCF_006441275.1. Classification (NCBI taxonomy): domain Bacteria; kingdom Pseudomonadati; phylum Pseudomonadota; class Alphaproteobacteria; order Hyphomicrobiales; family Phyllobacteriaceae; genus Mesorhizobium; species Mesorhizobium sp. B2-4-17. The sequence continues at coordinate 61,929 of NZ_VFUX01000035.1, forward strand.
AAATCGTCTGCTCGAAGGTGATATCCTTCATCGCCTTGAAGATGTTGGAATGCGTTGCGTCGCGTGCAGATAGTGACATGACGATTTTCTCCTGTTTCAGCGCTTGAGGCCGAGTTCGCCAAGGATCTGGCCAATCCGTTCCTCGGATTTGGCACGGACATCGACGAATGCGACGGGCTTGGAATGCGGCATCGACCAGATCGGCTGCAGGCCGGTGGCTGCCTTGTCGGCGAGTGCGCCGTGCTTCTTGACCCAGCCCTGGAAGAGCTTCTTGTTCGCCGCGCCGTATTTCTCGTCGTTGGCGAGCATGTGAATCAGGTCGATCGTGTTGGCGAGGTTGCGCTCGTAGTCCGCCTCGGCCGCCGAGATCACCGCAGGCGTGATGAAGTCGTGGTTGGCGGCGGCGATCTGCATCAGGAAACCGGAGCGGAACACCTCGCCGACCAGCGGCTCGAAGACGATGTTGATGGCGAAATACTGCTCGAGATAATCGGTCGCGCCCATGATGGTCTCGACCGCTTCGCGCGTGCCCTGCCAGTTCTTGTCCTCGAGCCAGGTCTTCTTGCCGAGTTCGTCGTCCCAGCCCGGCAGGTCCATGCCGATCTCGGCAAGGTAGAGCGTGATGTCCTGGGCAAGCCGCAGCTTGTATGACGAGTTGGTCAGCGTCGCGTTGTTGATCATCTGGGTGTAGCCGTAACGCTGCGCCTGCATCAGCGAGGTGCCGAGCCCGAATTCGGCATGTTTCCAGGCGCCGAGCTGCGTCTGCAGGATCTTGACCCAGGCCTTGTCGAAGGTCTTCGGCGCACCCGACTTGCGGGCATTGTTGATGACGCTTTGCACCATCGTCTCGATCTTCGACTGGCGCTGGTAGTGCGTGCGCTCCCACTCCTGGTCGGGGGCGCGGAAGGCATGCCAGTTGGAGCTCTGGGCGGCGGTGTTCTGCTTGACATAGGCGCCCTTGCCGTCGGCGAAGGAGATGATCCAGTCCTGGATCAGGTAGCGTTCCGGATCGGGCTGAACGTCGACCGTCATGTCTTCGTAGTGTGTGGCACGCTGGCCTTTCGGCTCGAAGTACCGGTATTTCCGGCTGTCGGAGTCGGCGAAGATCGCGGCACCAGCGGCACCGGAACCGACTGAACTCGAGGTTGCAGGCATAGTCTCTCTCCCTTGTTGCAGTTGTGGTTGGCTTGGCACGACCGCCCTCAATGGGCCGGCGTTGCGCCTGCCGATGTGGTGAATTTGTCGAAGAAGATCCGCTCGGTCTCGAAGCCGTTCATGAACAGCACCGGCTGCAGCGCATCGATCATCGGCGGCGGGCCACAGGCATGGACATCGCCCTGCCCGTCGACCGCCAATTGCTTGAGCTTGGCATCGACACTCTGGTGCACGAAGCCACGCTCGCCTTGCCATTCGGCGTCGTCATTGGCGTGCGACAGCACGGGAATGAAGGTGACGTCGGAATGATTACCGACCAACTCGGCGATCCTGTCGAGATAGAACAGGTCGTTGCGGGTGCGGGCGCCGTAGAAGAAATAGACCGGACGTTTCTCGCCGCTCTTCAGGTGGTCGTTGAGGATCGACCAGATCGGCGACATGCCCGAACCGGCGCCGACCAGGATTAGCGGTCCTTGCCGTTCGTCGCGGCGGAAGCAGGTTCCGTAGGGTCCGACGACGGTGACTTCGGCTCCGGCCCTGATGCCTCCGGAATCGAGTTCTCCCGAGAACTTTCCTTCGGGGTATTTTTTGATGATGAAGGAGAGTTTTTGGGTTTGGTCCGGCGTATTTGCCATGGAGAACGAGCGCGTAATCGTCTCCCCTTTTTGCGTGGTAACCGTGATGTCGACATATTGCCCCGCCCAAAACTTCATCGGCGAGCCGAGTTCGATCTCGATGCCGCGAATGTCGTGGGTCAGCTGCTCGATGCGAGCAATCCGGCCCTTGTATGTTTTAACGGCGATCGCCTTCGCCAGAATCTCCTCGTCGTAGTTGAGAAGCTCGACTTCCAGGTCGGAGTAGGCGATGCAACGGCACAACAGGACGTGCCCGTTTTCCTTCTCCATGTCGTTCAGCGCGAAGGTCGAGTATTTCAGCATGTCGACTTCGCCTTCGAGCAGCACGCTTTTGCAGGCCGAGCACTGCCCCTCCTTGCAGCCGTGCGGCAGCGCGATGCCCTGACGAAACGCGGCGTTGAGCACCGTTTCGCCATTCTCGACATCGAACTCGACACCGACTGGGCTGAGCCTGACCGTGTGGGTTTCCGACATACGGACCTCCAGTGAAGGCAAGGGGCGGGACGAACCCGCCCCCTGGCCTGATCAGTTGCAAGGATTGATGGTGAAGCCGGCCCGGTATTCGGCCAGATGCTTCTCACGGTCCGCGGGCGACATGGCACGCAGCGCGTTGAGCGGCGATCCGAGCGTGTTGCCACGCACATCGTCAAGCGTCCACATCTCCTTGTCGTCGAAGCGCAGATGCGGTTGCGGAACCAGCGTCTTGCCGTCGGAGCGGACGAAGTTCAGGTCCTTGATGGCATCAGCCAGGTCCCAGCCGTCATAGAGCGTCTCCCACTCGCGCTTGCCGCTGAAACGGCCCATCGCGGGCGTCGGACGGCCCTCATACTCGTCGTTGAAGGCGACCATCGTGGTCCAGCGGTCGAGCTCGTGAGCGAATGTGTAGAGTTCGCCGTTGATCTCGCCGACCACCATGTCCTCGCGGATCAGGCAGGGGACGAGGCAAGACCAGCAGCGGTGCGGATAGACGTAGCCGACATCGCTGTTGAACAGCAGCACCTTCTCGCCCTTGTGGCTGAGCTTGGCGTACCATTTCCAGAAGTCGCCGAATTCGGCGTACCAGCCCGGATACTTGTGCTCGAACCACTCGAAGTCCTTGTCCGTCTGGGCCTCGATGCGCCAGAAATTGACCGGCCAGCCGACCGCGAAGAACTGCCCGACCTTGTGGACGTAGTTCTTCTTGGTGATGCGCTCCCAAGCCGCCTGGACGTCGTCGTGATGGACCTTGATGCCGTATTTCTCGAGCGGCAGCATGTAGGTGCGATAGTAGTCCTCATAGATCCAGCGGTGCCACATTTCCGCGTAGGACTCCTTGTTCTTGTCGCGATTGGTGGTGCCGTATTCGATGAAAGTGCCGATTGCCGCATCGACGATCGCGTGGTTCTGCCAGAAGGCGTAGCGCAGGTCGCGTTCAAGCAGCAGATGGTTCTCCGGCTCCTTGAGCGCTGCCATCAGCAGCGAATGGCCATTGCCGATGTGCCGGCTCTCGTCCGACTGCACCGACAGGAAGACGGTCGGCAGCGCATAGTCGCCGTTGCGGGCGGCCTCCGAAGGCATGGCGACGAACAGTGTGTTGGTGAAGGCGGTCTCGGCCACCACGGTCAGGTACATGCAGGCGGCGGTCATCGTGTCGCCGGTGATGAAGCCTTCGGCGAACTGCCGGCCGATGGTGGTGGCGTAGCACTTTCCGAAGGCTTCCTCGGTGATGTCGAAGCCGGCCGGGTCGATGTAATTCTCCATGTACCATTTCTTCAAATTCATCTGGATCGTCGAGTGACGGAACTCGTCGATCATCTGCATGGTGAAGCCGGTTCTGAGTTCCTCACCGGGCGCGATGCGGGCAACCATCGCCATCGAGCGGGCGGCGGAGATTTCGGGGAAGGGAATGATGGCCAGGAAGAGCTTCATCCACTCGACCCAGCGCGGTTCGACGTTGCGGAACATGTCGCCGCGCAATGCCGCGTCGAGCGCGCCATAGACGCGATTGTCCTTTTCTTCCTGCATCGGGAAATAGGACCGCAAAACCTGTTTCATCGGGTCGCGCGGCGTCTTGTTGATCTTGTAGTCGGTCGGAAACGTCATCGCTTCCTGCACGTAGGAAGGATTCCAGCCGAGGTCGGCAATCTTCTTGGTCGCCTCGCCCACGGAGATTCCGCGCTGCGAGGTAATCTTGTTGAGCGTCAGAGACGTCATCTCATAAGCCTCCACCAGGTTTGAGCCGCGGGTCCCTTGACCCCGGCATGAAGCGGCACAAAAGCACCGCCAGTGAGAGTGCGAACGGCATGACAAGGGGTTGCGCGGCAACGCGCTCGACAAGGTCGGGCCGTTCAAGTGGATCGGGCAAAGGTGTTCGAGGCGTCTGGCGTGAGCTGCGAGACGCCGATCGCATCTGCGATGGCGTATCGAAGCCGATGTCCTGCTTCCTCCGGTCCTTCGTTCTTTTGGCCCGGCGTCAAAGCGCGGTGGGCTTCTTGTGCAAGAGACAAAGCAAACGTCGTGCCAGTTTGGCGACAGTGCCCATAGCTGGCACTCACAACAAAATTCCCGCTCTTTGCGCACATGGGCAAGGTGCAAACTGTAACCTTATTTTACAGATGTAACTTACGCATGTAATATTTAGTGTTATTTCGCATATGCGAGATATTCAGTTAGCAATCGCAGCAAACATCAAATTTCACCTCAAGCTATTTAACTTGTCATTTTTCTATACTACTTGGAGACGGCGGCCGGTGATGTCCTGGCGCTGGAGAAAGATCATGGCGAACGGTAAAGACAGCCAGGGGCCATCGGCGCCGATGTCCAGTCAGGCCGACGGCGTCACCGGCGATCTTGTCAGGCTCATGCCGCGCGACCTCGTCTTCGTCATGCGCTTCATGGGCGAGAGTCAGCACCGCCTGCAGAGCCATTTCCAGGACTTCATCAGGGGCGAGCTCGCAGCCGGCGGCGTGACCACGGAAACGCATCCGATGATCCATCTGTTCATCGAGAGCCACGCGATCCTGTTGCGCGACTTCGTGTTTTCCGGCGTTTCACTGACGCGCCAGTTCCGTGTCGAGGAGATCGAGCGCTTGACCGGCGACACGACATCGATGATCCGCGTCGACATCTGGGACCAGCTCAAGAGCCACATCGAGACGGCCGAAAAGCAGTTCCAGTCGCAGGCCGGCACGCTGCCCAGATTGCTGTCGGCCTTCGAAAAGCCGCTCGGGCCGATGGCTGGGAGGGAGAAATGAGCGGATCCGAAACCGCTGCGCGTGACGCGCTGCTCGCTCGCCGGCTCGATCTTGTCGCCGGCGTTTCCATCCTCACAGCGGAAGCACTGCGGCTCAACCAGAAACGCGCCGGCATCGAAATGGAGGTGCTGCGCCTCGAGTTGGAGATCGGCAGAAGCGGCGCCAGCGAGCAACTGGTGCGGGATTTGCATGAGACTGAGCAGAGCGCGGCGGCGATCATGCAGGCATGTGCGGCTTGCGAGGAGCGCATCGTGGCCGCCGAAGGCGATGTCGACGATGTCGATCGTCGGCTTGCCGCGATGGCGAACAAGGAGTGATGGGAGTGACACTGTGAACCAGCAGACGATGCAGAACCTGACCTTGTTCGATCTTCTAGCGCGCAGCTGGCGACGTCCGTCGGCTATCGCCGATCTTTGCTTCAGCGCCGATGGCTCAGCAGTCGCCTTCAGTTCCGTGGACGGAACCGTAGCCATCGCCGCGGTTACCGATCAGGAGCCGCCGGAATCGCGGATGCGAGTGAGCGGCGACCTCGGGCAGACGACAATCCGGCCGCGCGAAAAGCCGTCGGTGCCGTTGATCGCGTCGGCCGCGTTTGGCGATGGCGATGTGCCGATCATTGCCTATGGGCATTCCGGTTTCCTGGCCGGCGCGGCCAGTGGCGAAGTGCAACATCTCAGCGCCAGCGGCGACGTCGCCGCCCTGCCGATCAGGGTGAACGGACCGATTGTCGCCCTCGACCATAGCGCCAGGACTGATATGACGGCTGCCAGCAATGGGCACGATGTGTTCCTGTCGCGCAGCCAAGACAATGCCGTGCCGCTAAAGAACGCGACGACATCGCCCGCAAGTGCACTTGCCTTCTCGCCTGGCGGACGGCGCCTCGCCTGCGGTCTCGATGACGGATTGTCGATCTGGGCGGTTGAGGGAGACGCCGTCCTGATCCGCGAATCGTCTCTTCCAGCCCGACCGGTATCCATCCGCTGGAGCGTCGACGGCACATGGCTGGCCTGCGGGCTCGAAACGGGTGGCTTTGCCCTTGTCAACCTGGCCGATGGCCGCTCCGGCATTGTCGCGGGGTTTCCATCGCCGGTCCGCACGATGTGCTGGAGCCGGCCGGGCAATGCGCTTTTCGCGTCGGGCGCGTTCCGGATCGCCGGCTGGTCAATGACCGCCCCGCCCATTGACGGCGAAACCTCCGGGGCTCTTGAAACAGGCCGCGCCGGGCTGGTTCTGGTGGAAGCGGTGGCGGCGCACCCTGAGAAGAAGCTGATCGCAGCCGGCTACGCCAATGGCCGCATCGCTGTCGCCCAGATCGGCGGACGCGACGAGCTTCTCGTCAGGCCATTGGGCAGTGCGATCAGCGCGCTCGCCTGGTCGGGTGACGGTCGGCATTTGGCGGTTGGCGCGGTCGACGGCACCGCTGCGATCGTCACCTTCCCGGCACAGATGTTCAAATAGCGGACGCGGATCCGCGCAAGACAGGAGGATATGATGCAGGCTGAACTGAGCGCCGAGGAGAAGAGCAAGGACGCGTTTTTCGAACAGCTGGCAAAACTGTCGGAAGAAATGGTCGCCAAGCACGGCAAGGATTTCAGCATGGGTGCGCTGGTGCTCGCGGCGCGCTGGATTGCCGAAAACCGGGTTGGACGCTTGAAGACCAACTAGGAAGTTTCGTTGGCCTTGTGGGCGGTCGAGCGTCCCGGTGGACAATGGTCGCAACTGTCCTGCCCTTCAGCCGGCCACGATAAGACAACGGACATCTCCAACGGCGGAACTGCGCGGTGCACTGCCTCTGCGCCGGCCCGCTAGGCATTCGAACTGAACGCGGAGGGTGTGGGATTACAAATGATAATCAGGGGTTTAACGGATGGTTAGCCAACCCATATCCTTCGTATCATCT